>QEUR01000041.1 GCA_003577095.1 Acidobacteriota bacterium | reverse complement strand
GGCAGAACCCCCAGGTCCGCGCCCTCCAGGCGGGCGTCGACGTCGTCGTCGCCTGCCCCGGCCGCCTCGAGGACCTCATCGGCCAGGGCTTCGCGGACCTGAGCCGGGTCGAGGTGAGCGTGCTGGACGAGGCCGACCACATGTCGGACCTGGGCTTCCTGCCCGCCGTCAAGCGCCTGCTGGACCGCACCCCGACCGGCGGGCAGCGGATGCTCTTCTCCGCGACCCTGGACAAGGCCGTGGACGTCGTGGCCAAGCGCTACCTCGTCCGGCCGGTGACCCACCACGCCGACTCGGCGCAGTCGCCGGTGTCCTCGATGGCGCACCACGTGCTGCACATCGACGGCGCCCACCGGCTGCCGGTCCTCACCGACCTGGGCTCGGCGCCCGGCCGCACGGTGATGTTCACCCGCACCAAGCACGGGGCAAAGAAGCTGGCCAAGCAGCTCAACGCGGCCGGCGTGCCCGCTGTCGACCTGCACGGCAACCTCAGCCAGAACGCCCGGGTCCGCAACCTCGACGCCTTCCACAGCGGCCGGGCCTCCACCCTCGTGGCCACCGACATCGCGGCGCGCGGCATCCACGTCGACGACGTGGCGCTCGTCGTGCACGCCGACCCGCCCGTCGAGCACAAGGCCTACCTGCACCGCTCCGGGCGCACCGCCCGCGCCGGCGCCAGCGGCACCGTGGTGACGCTGATGACCGACGACCAGGTCAGGGACGTCCGGTCGCTGACCCGCGCGGCGGGCATCCGCCCGACCGTCACCCGGGCCACGCCGACCCACCCGGTCCTCACCGAGCTCGCTCCCGGCGAGCGCACGCTCGTCCCCGGCGGGCTCGCCGTCGAGGCTCCCTCCGCCCAGGCCGGCGGCGGCCGCGGCGGCTCGGGCCGGAACGGCAACCCCGGTGGTGGGCGCAACGGTGGCGGCGGTCGCGACGGTGGCGGTCGCGACGGAGGCGCCCGGAGCAAGAGCGGTCGCGGCGCTTCCGGCGGACGCAGCTCCGGTGGTGGCCGCGGTCGCGGACGCGACGGCGCTGCCCGCGAGACGCAGGGACGCGACCGGCAGGGTCGCGCGGGCGGCTCCGGCGGTCGTCAGCACAGGCGCGGCGGCTCCTCGGGCGGCTCGATCGTGGCCTTCTCCACCTCCTCCCGGGGCGGCACGCGCTCGCGCTGAGCCGGCGGCCGCACCCGGGGTGCTGCCCAGCCTCCCCCGCTGCGCCCCACCGGTATCCTGCGGCGCAGCAGGAACAGCCGACCTGGGGACTTGACCAAGTGTTTACCTATCGCTGACCCCTCCATGACCGACTCGTGCTTACCATCGGAAGGGACAGGCGGCCCGACCTTGGCCGAACGAAAGGGAGATGACACCCCCTGGGGTGTGTCGGGCCGGTTCGCAACACGGGCAAGGTTGGAGAAACACGACAAGGAGGGCTCGACATGACAGCTCATCCAGTGCCGATCGCGGAGCTGTGGGAATGGCAGCACGAAGGCCTGTGCCGGGAGACCAACCCGGAGATGTTCTTCCACCCCGAGGGCGAGCGCGGGCCTGCCCGTCGCTGGCGCGACCAGCGTGCGGTGGCCCTGTGCCAGCAGTGCCCCGTCCTCGAGCAGTGCCGCGAGCACGCCCTGCGCGTGCGGGAGCCCTACGGTGTGTGGGGCGGCCTCACGGAGCAGGAGAGGGAGGAGATCCTGGCGGAGCGGGACCGCGCAAGCAGCGCCTGAGACGTCCAGCTCGGGGGGAGACGCACTACCACCGGGACCGGCCCGGGGCGAGACTCGCCCCGGGCCGGTCCTCGTCCGTGGCCACCCCGGCGCGCACGGCGACCAGCCGCGCGACGGCATACCCGATCCAGAAGAGCGCGAAGGTTGCGGCGACCGACGCCAGGAAGTACCACGGCTGACCGAGCCAGGGCAGCAGGGGCTTCTCCCGCTGGTAGAAGTAGTTGCCGCCGGTCAGCGCGTTGGCGACGACCGCCACCCCCACGTAGACGAGGAACCAGCGCACGGCCCGCCAGAGGCCGGCCCGGGTCGGCAGCCAGCCCGTCGTCACGTGCGCGAGGACCGGCATCAGCAGCGTCACCGCGTGGTTGACGAAGAAGGACCAGCCCAGGATGTTGTCGACCGGCTGGATGTTCTGCGGGTAGGAGAAGCTGGCCCAGGCCCACAGGCCGAAGTAGAAGAGCACGTCCATCACCCGCCGGTTGCCGGTGGCAAGGTAGACCAGCCCGAGCAGCGCGGAGACCCTCGAGACGTGCAGCGGCAGGGACTCGGCGTTGTCCCACCCGGTGGCGGCGTAGAAGCCGTAGAGGGTCAGCTGCTGCACCACCACGACGCCCAGGAGCACGCGACGCACGGTGGTCGCGTGCGCGCGCACCCGGTCCCGCTGCGTGACCAGCAGCACCGCCAGCACGACGAGGCCGGCGACGTAGACCAGGTGGTCGGTGCCCCCGATCGTGATCCACCCGGGGCGCGGGTCGAGGAAGGCGTCCACGACCGCAGGGTATGCGGTGGCGCGCCTCAGATCGCGTAGTCCGCCTCGCGCGCCTCCCTGGCCCGCCCGCCCTCCGGCTTCTTCTCCGGCTGTTCCACCTCGGGCTCGGCGACCTGCCCCTGCTGCGCGTCGTCGTCCACCTGGGCGGAGGGCTGCTCCGTGTCGACGTCGTCGACGTCCTCCTCCCCCGCACCCGGCTCGGCACCGGTCGCGTTCGAGCGCGCCACGACCCGCTCGAGGATGTCCGTGGCGAAGCGCTCGCTGAAGCCGGCGGCGAAGCCGAGGAGGCCGAAGAAGGCGAAGGTGGCCGGAGTGTTCTGGGTCTGGCTCGCCGTCCCCTGGATCGTCAGCAGCCCGCCGAGGATCGCGAAGTAGAGGACCCCTGCGAAGATGCCGCCCACGAACGGCCGGGCCGCCCCGATGACCACCTTCTGGTGGGTCGGTGCCGTGTAGTCGAGCACCAGGGCGCGGCGCCGGGCGGGGCGTTCTTCCTGGCGGGGCATCATCCGCTCCAGCACGCTCACCACGGCCCCGACCGAACCGGAGAGGGTCGCGGCGAGGAAGGCGGGGGTGTTGATCTGCCGCGGCCAGTGCCCCGAGGCGAACCAGCCGACGAGCCCGAGCACGACCAGAGCGGCCACGAGGCCCCCGAGCACGCCGAGGAAGTACTCGAACCTGGCCTGGCGCTGGATGGCCTCCTGGGTGCGGGCACGGGCCCAGCCCCACTCGGCGCGCAGGGTCGCGAGCGCCTCCTTGCGCTGGCGGGCGGTGGCGGCGTCGTCCTTGAGCAGGTCGGCGGTCGCCATCACCCTGGTCAGCACGGAGTAGAGGGTGGTCGCCGACGCCATCCGGGTCGAGGCCAGCCCCCGGCGGGCGAAGACCGACTCCACGTCCCGGCCGAGCTGGCGGGCCTGCGCCTCGATGAGCACGAGCTCGCGGTGCTGGGTGTTGGACACCGACATCAGCCGGCCGCCCGAGGTCAGCGCGCAGCCTGCGTACTCCCGTGTGCACCAGTACTCCGACTCGATGGCCTCGCCGGACTGCTCGAGCAGCCTGTCCTCGGCCAGCTGCTCCAGCAGGCGGCTCTCGGCGCCGTACTCGGGGTGGCGCTGGCGGATGCGGCGCGCCTGGGCGACGTGGTCGAAGGAGGCGCGCCCCTGCGTCACCGTGTGGAAGAGGCCGGGCGAGAGCTCGCGCGCCCGCTCCCGCAGCCGCTCGTCGGCTCCGGGATCTGTCCCCCCGGGCACGGTGTCACTCGTCCCGCTCGAGGCGGACCACGTCCGGCTCCTGCACGACCGTGTCGGCGGACTCGTCGGCCGCGTCGGCGCCGTCCGCGTCGGCGCCGTCCGCCTCGGCGAGCTCGCCCGGGTCGACGATCTCGGGCTCCTCCACCATCCTGGGCAGGTCGTCATCGTGGGGCCGCTGCCACTTCCCGCCCTCCGGGAGCACGACCTCCGGCTCGTCCGGCACCTGTGTCATCGCGCCCTCCTCTCCCTCGAGCAGAAGTCTCCTCCGAGGTGGGGCCACGCGTCAACGGTCGGTGCGCGGCAGCTGCGGGCCCAGGGTCAGGGGACGAGGACCAGCTTGCCCGTCGTGCCCCCACCCTCGAGGTCCTCGTGCGCCCGGCGCGCCTCCGCCAGCGGGTAGCGCCCGCCGATCCGGATCTGCAGCGAGCCGTCGGCGACGGCGCCGAGCACCTCGCGGGCCCGCCAGAGGAGCTCCTCCCGCTCGCTGGCGTAGTGCGCGAGGGAGGGCCGGGTGAGGAAGAGCGAGCCGGAGCTGTTGAGCAGCTGTGGGTCGACCGGGGGGACGGGACCGCTGGCGGCCCCGAACAGGACCATCGTGCCGCGCGGTCGCAGGACCGACAGGCCGGCGTCGAAGGTGTCCCTGCCCACGCCGTCGTAGACGACGTGCACCCCCTGGCCGCCGGTGAGCCGGTCGACCTCGGTGGCCAGGTCGACGCCGGGCTCCCGGTAGAGCACCGTCTCGCTCGCCCCGTTGGCCCGGGCCAGCTCGGCCTTCTCCGCGCTGCCGACCGTGCCGATCACCCGCACGCCCTTATCGCGCAGCATCTGGCACAGCAGCAGCCCGACGCCGCCGGCGGCGGCGGTGACCAGCGCGGTCTGCCCCTCGCGGGCCTCGTAGGTGCTGTTGACCAGGTAGTGCGCGGTCATCCCCTGCAGCATCGTGGCGGCCGCCACCTCCAGCTCCACACCGTCGGGGACGGGGACGAGGCGGGCGGCGGGGACGAGGACCTCCTCGGCATACCCCGTGCCGGCGACCATCGCCCACGCGACCCGGTCGCCGGGGGCGAGGTCGGCGACCCCCTCGCCGACCTCCACGACCGTGCCGGCGCCCTCGCTGCCGGCGACGAAGGGCAGGGGCAGGGAGTAGACGCCGCTGCGCTGGTAGATGTCGATGAAGTTGACCCCGCCGGCGGCGACGCGGACCAGGACCTCGCCGGGCCCTGGCCGCGGGGTCTCCCGCTCGACGAGGGTGAGGGCCTCCGGGCCGCCGGGCTGCTCCACGATGACTGCACGCATGAGGCCGACCCTAGCCCCGGTCCCCGGCGGGGTCGTGCCCGGCTCCCCCGCCGACGACGCGGCGGGGCCTGGCCCTCCCGCCGCCGTAGTAGAAGACGGTGGCCGGCGGCCGGCGCACCAGGTCGTTTCGGAACCCGGCCCGGGCCAGCACGGTCAGGACGGCCGACAGCAGGAAGAGCGTCGCCCCGGCCCACCACGCCCAGGCGAAACCGGCGCCCTCGACCACGAGGCCCAGCAGCACCGGCCCGACGGCACCTCCGACGAACGCGCCGGCCTGCACCACGGAGGACGCCTGGGTGGGCGCGTCGCGGCCGACCCGGGCCACCGCGAAGAGCATCAGCCCCGGCCAGGACCACCCGACGACGAAGGCGACGATCCCGAAGAGGACGACCGCCCACCGCTCCGGCACCGCCCCCAGCGCGAGCAGCGCCACCGCGCCGCCGAGCATCATCGCGGCCACGATCGACAGGTTGCCGCCGAAGCGCTTGTCCGCCCTGGCGCCGGTGAGCACGCGCGCGACCACCGACAGGGCCGAGCCGCCGGCGACCAGCCAGCCGGCCTGCTCGACGGTGAGGCCGACGTCGTGCGCCCAGCTGGCCAGGTACGCGCCGATGAAGTTGCACGCCATGCTCGCCGAACCGACCGCCACGGCGCACAGCACGAGCGGTCCCCTGGGCGCGTGGTCGCCGTCCTCCTGGGTATGCCGTCCGGGCCCGCCCGGTGCCCCGCCAGGCTCGGCCCGGGGGCTGCGCAGCGCGGCGAGCAGGACGAGGACGCCCACGGCGCCGGTGGCCACGAACGTGCTGCGCCACCCGAGCAGCGCGGTCGTCGTCGGCACCGCCAGGCCGCCGAGCATGATCGCGGTCGGCACCGCGGCCTGCTTGATCCCGAAGCCGAGCCCCCGCCGGCCGGCCGGGAGGACCGAGGCGACGGTGCGGTTGGCGGTCCCCTGGCAGGTCGCGTTGGCGGCGCCGAGGACGACCATGGCCAGGGCCAGCCCGAGGAGGTCCTGGACGAGCAGGCCGACCGCGAGGCCGCCGACCGCCACCAGACCGCCGGACACGGCCCGTCCGGTCCGTCCCGTCATCCGCCCGAAGGCCCGCGCGGCCAGGATCGTGGTGAGCGCGGCGGAGGCGAAGAAGACGCTGACCACCAGGCCGACGCCGGCGGCGCCGAAACCCAGGTCGCGCACGATGAGCACCGCCTGCGCGCCCACCAGGAAGGGCGCCAGGGCGCCCAGCACCGTCAGCCCGCTTGCCGACAGCATGAGGCGGCCGGGTCCTGGCTGCGGTCGGATCGGCGGCATGACCGAACTTTTGCACGCCCGCGGGTCCAGCGCGGACCCGGGCGGGTGTGCTCGCTCATCGCCGGCCCCCGACGACGCGGCCGGCGGGTGCGGGCCGGACAGGAGGACTACAGTCGCCGGATGTGACCACCACCTCCGCCGCGCGCGCCGGGACCGTGCCCGCGGGCAGCCCCTGGCCGGCGCTCTGGGCCCTCGTCATCGGGTTCTTCATGATCCTGGTCGACTCGACGATCGTCTCGGTCGCCACCCCGGCGCTGATGGACGCCTTCGGCGCCTCGATCAACGAGGTCATGTGGGTCACCTCCTCCTACCTGCTCGCGTATGCCGTGCCGCTGCTGATCACCGGCCGGCTCGGCGACCGCGTCGGCCCCAAGCGCGTCTACCTGGTCGGGCTGACGGTCTTCACCCTCGCCTCGCTGTGGTGCGGCCTGACGGGTGACCTGGGCCTCGGGATCGGCGCGCTGATCACCGCCCGCGCCGTGCAGGGACTGGGCGCCTCGATGATGACCCCGCAGACCATGGCGGTCATCACCCGCACCTTCCCCGCCGAGCGTCGGGGCAGCGCGATGGCCCTCTGGGGCGCGACCGCCGGCGTGGCCACCCTGGTCGGACCGCTGCTCGGCGGCGTGCTCATCGACGGGCTCGGCTGGGAGTGGATCTTCTTCGTCAACGTCCCCGTCGGCCTGGTGGGGCTCGTGCTCGCCGCCCGGCTGGTCCCCCGCCTCGAGACGCACACGCACCGCTTCGACCTGCTGGGCGTGGCGCTGAGCGCGGTCGGCCTTCTCTGCCTGGTCTTCGGCATCCAGGAGGGGCAGAGCTACGACTGGGGGACGATCAGCGGCTTGGTCTCGGTGCCGCTGCTCATCGTGACCGGCGCCGTCCTGCTCGTCGTCTTCGTGGTCTGGCAGGGGTTGAACCGCGGCGAGCCGCTGGTGCCGCTCGGCCTCTTCCGGGACCGGAACTTCTCGCTGGCCAACGTGGGCATCACCGCGATGGGCTTCACCGTCGTGGCGATGATCTTCCCGGTGATGATCTGGGCCCAGGGCGTGCGCGGGCTGTCACCGACGATGGCCGCCCTGCTGCTGGCGCCGTCCTCGGTGATGTCCTTCGTCCTCGCGCCGCTGGCCGGGCGGCTCACCGACCGGGTGCACCCGCGGCTTCTCGTCGGCGGGGGCACCTTCCTCCTCGCCGCCGGCATCGTGCTCATGGCCAGGGCGATGACCCCGGACGCGCCGCTGTGGCACGTGCTGGTCGCCCAGTTCGTCCTCGGCCTGGCCAACCCGTTCATCTGGGGGCCGCTGTCCACCGCGGCCACCCGCAACCTGCCTCCGCAGCGCGCGGGCGCCGGCGCCGGCGTCTACAACACGACCCGGCAGATGGGCTCGGTGCTGGGCAGCGCCGCGATCGCGGTGCTCATGGAGGCGCGCCTGGCGGCCCGCCTCGGCGGCGGCGCGGCCCCGGCCGGTGGCATGGCCGAGGGGATGGCCGGCCCGGCCGGGCCGATGCCGCCGGGGGTCGCCGAACCCTTCTCCCGGGCCCTGGCCGAGTCGATGTACCTGCCCGCCCTCGTCATCCTCGTGGGCCTGGTGGCGGCGCTCTTCTTCGAGCTGCCCCACCACATGGTCCAGGACCGCGCCCGTCGCCGCGGCCGGCACGTGAGCGCCCCGGGGACGTGACCGCCGGGCCGGAGCCACGCGCCGTCGACGTGCTCGTGGTCGGTGCCGGCCAGGCCGGGCTCTCGGCCGCCTACCACCTGCGGCGTCGCGGTTTCGTCCCGGTGGGCGAGGACGCCGCGGGCGCGACCGGGACCTACGTCGTCCTCGACGGCGAGGAGGGTCCCGGCGGGGCGTGGCGGCACCGCTGGCGCTCCCTGCGGATGGCCACCGTCAACGGGATCAGCGAGCTGCCCGGGATGCCCACGCCGGAGGCCGACCCGTGCGCGCCGAGCTCGGAGTTCATCACCGACTACTTCGCCGGCTACGAGGACGAGCTCGACCTGCCCGTGCTGCGGCCGGTGCGGGTCGCCTCCGTGGAGCGCGAGGACGACGACCCGCGCGGACGGCTGCGGGTCGTCAGCAGCGTCGGCACCTGGTCGGCACGCGCGCTGGTCAACGCGACCGGCACCTGGTCCAAGCCGTTCTGGCCGGTCTACCCCGGCCAGGAGACCTTCCGCGGCCGGCAGCTGCACGTCGCCGACTACGTCTCCGCCGAGGAGTTCGCCGGGCAGCACGTGGCCGTCGTCGGCGGCGGCATCTCCGCGGTCCAGCTGCTGGACGAGATCTCGCTGGTGACGACCACCAGCTGGTTCACCCGGCGCGAGCCGGTGTGGCGCGACACGCCCTTCGACCCCGACGCCGGACGGGCGGCGGTCGCGATGGTCGAGGACCGGGTCGCCCGCGGCCTGCCGCCGCAGAGCGTGGTCTCGGTCACCGGCCTGATCTGGACCCCGTCGCTGCGGGCGGCCGCCGAGCGCGGGGCGCTGGACCGGCGGCCGATGTTCACGCAGATCCTTCCCGAGGGCGTCCGCCTCGCCGACGGCGAGGTGCTGCCGGTCGACGTGATCCTGTGGGCGACCGGCTTCCGCGCCGCGCTGGACCACCTGCGCCCGCTGCACCTGCGCGGCCCGGGCGGCGGCATCGCGATGGAGGGCACCCGCGTCGCGGCCGAGCCGCGCGTCCACCTCGTCGGCTACGGACCGTCGTCCTCGACGATCGGCGCCAACCGGGCCGGCCGGGCCGCCGTCAACGACCTCGTCCGCCTGCTCGGCGGGCAACCGGCCGGGCTGCCACACTGACCGGCATGGACGCGGGTATGCGGCAGCGCACCCACGTGGGCGTGGTCGGCCCCGGCGACGGGGCCACCGAGGAGCAGGTGCAGCGGGCCCGGGAGGTCGGCCGGCTGCTGGCCCTCGCCGGGGCCGTCGTCGTGACCGGCGGGCTCGGCGGGGTGATGGCGGCCGCCGCCCGCGGCTGCGGCGACGCGGGCGGCCTGAGCCTCGGCCTGCTGCCCGGTGCCGACCGCGCGGACGCGGGAGCACCGCATACCCTGACCGTCCCCACCGGGCTGGGCGAGCTGCGCAACGGGCTGCTGGTGCGCAGCAGCGACGTGGTCGTGGCCGTAGGCCCGAGCTGGGGCACGCTCAGCGAGGTCGCGCTCGCGGTGCGCACCGGCGTGCCGGTGGTGCTGCTGGGCTGGGGGACGCTCGCCGACCACCTGCCCCAGGACGCCGGCGTTCCTGCGCCGCTGCGGGCCGCGACTCCGCAGGACGCGGTGCAGCTGGCCCTCGGCGACCGGGACGGCTAGGACCCGGTGCGACCGGGACCCGGCGCCGTCGGCCCTTTCTCGTCGGCGACCGGGACGCTGCGCCGCCGGCCCAGGGCGGTGCGGGCCACCGCGGCGACCGCGATCGCGGTCAGGGCGGTGCCGAAGATCCAGGCGAACGGTGAGGGTTCTTTCGACCGGTCGGTGCTCATGGGGTGCTCCTCGTCTGCTCAGGCTCCCCAGTCTGCCCCGCCGGCGCGGGCGGGTGCATGAGCCCGGCGGGGTCGTCGATCAGGTCTTGCAGGAGGTCGGCCGAGCGCACGAGGTAGAAGCCGTCGGTCGCCCGCTCGTCGATGGTGTAGACGACGTCGACGCGGCGGCGCGCGACGACCGAGCCGGCGGCGTCGACGACCGGCTCGGGCCGGATCGTGCCGATCGAGGCGAAGATGCTGGCCGTGCCGCGCTGGTAGAGGTGGTGGAAGGGCGCCTCGGCGCCGAGCGAGCCGAGGTTGACCAGGTAGGCGCTGGCGTAGACGGGGACGGCCTCCTGCAGCACGCCCGGCAGCAGGTTGAGCGCGTCGAGGGTCCAGGCGGTGCGGGCGATCCCGGCGACCACCGGACGCGGTAGGCGGACCAGGGCGTCGATGAGCGTGTCCGTGTCCGCGTGGGCACCGTCCCGCAGGCCGTCGAGGCCGCGCTCGACCTTGGCGCGGACCTCCTCGACCGTCTCGGTGCCGGTGAAGGTCAGGTGCGCCTGGACGTCGGGGGCCTCGTCGGTCATCGCCTGCTTGACGGTGAACGAGAAGGTGATGTCCCGGTGCTCGTAGGTGCGCCGTCCGGAGACGAAGCGGTTGAGCTCGGGGCGCAGCCGGTAGACGCGCGCCAGGGCGGTGAGGAAGACGTGGAAGAAGCGGACGCGCTCGGCCGGGTCCCGTCCCTCGTTCACCTCGGCGAGCCACTCCATGAGGTGCTCGACGTCGAGGTGCTGGCGGTAGTAGACGGTCGCCTCGAGCCTGGTCGGCATCAGGTGCGGGACGACCTGTCGCACGGCCGGCAGGTCGGTGACGAGGCGGCCGTCCCGCCGGCCGGCCCGCAGCCGGCCTCCGCTGAAGTACATGCTCCTCCTCCGGGCGGCCGCGGTTGCGCGCGGCGGGTGGTCGGTTCCCGAGCCTAGTGCTGCAGGGGTCGCACGCGTCCCGCGGCGCGCGAGAGCGGCGCCAGCAGCCGGGAGGAGTCCCACGCGTGCACGACGACGTAGGCGAGCAGCAGACCGCCGACCACGTCGACGGAGTAGTGGCCGTGCGCGAGCAGCAGCCCGGCGACGACGAGACCGACCATGGCCCACTGGAAGCGCCGCAGCCCCCGTCGGTCCGGCGGTGTCAGCAGCGCGAGGACGGTCAGCGCCGCGACGTGGCCGGAGGGGAACATGCCGAACTGCGGCGGCGCGGTCACGAAGACGCCCTCCTCGTGGGGCGGGGCGAGCGGCGTCAGCACCATGATCCCGGCGCGCAGGAGGTACATGAGGGCGAGGACCGCCCCGAACGTGGGGAGCCGGCCCAGGTCCTGCCGCAGCGTGACCAGCACGAACGCGCCGAAGCCGCCGACGAGCGCGACGATCGTGAGCCACCGGGCCGGCCACACGTAGGGCAGCAGCTCGAAGAGCAGGTCGTCGGGGCGGGGCGCCCCCTCGAACCGGGTGACGATCAGCGCGTTGCCCGCCACGGTTGCCACCAGCGCGGCGGCACCGAGGCCGAGGGCCACGGCCCACGCGGCCAGCGGGCGCGGGTCGCTGCTGGTCGCCATGGACGCGACCCTAGCGGGTCGGACCAAGGGCACCCGTCCTCAGACGACGAGCACCCGGCCGCCCATGGCCAGCAGGCCCTGGGACCAGAACATGTCCATCGCCGCGGTCGAGATGCGGGCGCACCCGTGCGAGGCGGGCCACGGCGGGATGCTCGCCGAGCCGTGGATGGCGTAGTCGCCGTAGTAGAACATCGGCCGGTAGAGCTCCCCCAGCTCTCCCTCGCGCCAGCCGCTGGAGTCGGTGTACCAGACCCGGAAGTCGCCGGGCGGGGTGTGCGCGACGTAGTCGCCGCCCTGGTACTCGTACGGCTCGTGGTTGCCGGTCGAGGTGTTGAGGGTGATCGCGGTGGCCCCGCCGCGCACGACGAGCAGCAGGTCGACGCCGACGTGGACCTCGACGTGGTCGCCCCCGTCGGCCGGGGCCGGTCGGAAGCCGGTGGCCAGCGCGGCCAGGGTCGCCGGGCCGGCGACGCCGTCGACGACCAGACCGTTCGCCTTCTGCGCCGCCCAGACCGCCTGCTGGGTCAGGTGGCCGAAGCCGCCGTCGGGGGCGCCGCACCAGTAGCTGGCGGCGCTCAGCTGCTCCTGGAGGGAGCGCACGCCCTCGCCCGCGTCGCCACGCTGGAAGGACGTCGGCGCCGGTGGCTCCGGCTCGGGCTCGGGCTCCGGCTCGGGTTCAGGTTCGGGCTCGGGGGCCGGGGGCGTGAACCGGTCCCAGCTGTCCTGCAGCCCGCCCAGCACCGCGCCGCTGACCAGACCCAGTCCGCCCCTGATCAGGTCGCGCCGGCGTACGGCCAGCCGGCCCACCGATGCCCGGAAGGCCTCCTCCGGTCCGTTCCTCAGCCGCACGGCTCACCCCTTCACCTCGTCCGACGCCGTCACCCAGTAGACGCTGCGGGGGCCCGTGATGTTGCCCGGCTCGCAGGGAAGATGCCGAATCGTGACCTTGGCAGACCGGGCGCTCCGCGCCGCCGAGCCCCGTCGGAGGCGTGGTTCCGGGCCGTGGGCGGGCCGGCCCGGTCAGTCCTCGACCTGCTCGGCCAGTGCGCGCGCGGCGGGGAAGAGCACGTTGTTCTCCTGGTGCAGCTGCTGGTGCAGGTGCGCCTGCATGGCCCGCAGGGCCTCGTTCATCTCGCGGAAGGTCACGCAGCCGTCGTGGGGGGTGGTGAAGTCGCCGGTGATCCGCTGGATCTCCCCCAGGACGGCACCCATCACGTCGTGCTCGCCGACGAGCTCGTCGAGCAGGTCGACCAGCGGGCCCTGACCGGTGTCCACCGGGCGCCGTGTCGCCTCGAGCTGGGCGATGGCGGGGAAGACGACCCGTTCCTCGCGGATCAGGTGCGGGCCGAGGTCGGCGACGAGCGCGGAGAACAGCTCACGCACGCGCCGCAGGTGCGGGTGGTGCCAGCCGTGCACGCGCGCCACGGTGTCCACGAGGTCCTGGGTCCGCAGCAGGGCGCCCCACAGCGCGCTGTGGTGCGTCTCGACGATCTGCCGGGTCAGGGAGGCGAGGTCGTCGGCGGGCTGCGCGGGGCGCACGCGGGTCGCGTCGGTGAGGTTGAGCGCGGCGCTCACCTCCGCGAGCGGCACGCCGGCGTTTGCGCTGGCCTGTGCCAGGGTGCTGTCGCCGTCGCAGCAGAAGCGCAGGCCGAAGCGCTCCAGCACCCGGGCGCGCGAGGCGTCGGCGAGGACGAGGTCGGCCAGGGTCGCCTCCGCGGGCGGCACGGGGCCGGGTCGGTCGGTGGGGACGGTGAGGGTCATGGTGCTCGCCTCCAGGGCTGTCAGGTATGTCGTGCAGCTCACGTTAGGCAGCCCTTACCCGGGCGGTCCTTGACGTCGGTCAAGCCCGGCCCCCGAACAGCGAGGACCTCGCTCCTCGGCAGGGTCGGCCGTCGCCGCACCGGCCCTCCGCGACGGGCGTCAGCCCTTCCCCCGGCTCTTCCCCTCCTCGACGGCGCCCTCCAGCTGCTCGTCGGAGAGGATCCGCTCACCGGGGTCGGCGGCGTCCTGCTGCGCCCCGAAGCGCAGGCCCTCCATGTACCGGGGTGGGCCGCTTGCGACGGGCGTCGAGGAACTCGGTGCCGTAGTAGTCGCGGGCCTCCTGCACGTCCTTGGCTCCGGTCACGATGTCGTGGGCCAGGTTGAGCGCCAGGAAGTTGGCCTGCTCGTCGTGGCAGCGCGCCGAGATCTCGCCCTCGGTGCGTCGCACCACCACGCTGCCGTCGAACCGGACGAGGCCCCCACCCGCTCCACCGGGACCCGGTAGTCGAGGAAGGACTCGACGCAGTCGATGTGCGGCGCCCGGAAGTCGTGGGCGGAGAACGCCCTGGGGCATCATTCGACGGTAGGCCCGGGCCCGGGTGGCCGCAGGGCGGGACGGCAGGCTCAGCCGGTCGCGGCGCGCGCCAGGGTGACCGTGACGGCGACCATCACCCGGTTGTCGACGCCGAGCTTGTCCTGGACCGACGACAGCTGCGCCTTGACCGTGCTGGGGCTGACGTAGAGCCGTTCGCCGATCTCGCCGTTGGACAGCCCCTCGGCGACCAGCTCGGCGACCTCGGACTCGCGCGGGCTGAGCGTGGCGACGGCCCGGACGGCGCGCGTCTGCTCCGGCGGGACCGTGCTGTCGTGCAGGTGCTGCATCAGCGACTCGGTCTTGAGCAGGAAGCCGCTGGCCCCGGCGGCGGCCGCGCGCAGCGGCTCGTCGTCGGAGTCGAAGGTGGTCAGCACCACGACCTCGGGCGGGTCGGGCAGGGCCCGCACCCGGCTGGTGGCGGTGAGGCCGTCCACCCGCTGCATGCGCACGTCCATGAGCACGACGTCGGGGTGGTGGCGCTGCACCGCCTCCACGGCCTGGTCCCCGTCGGGCACCGAGGCGACGACCTCGACCCGGCCCCGGCTCCCGCGGTCGAGGATCATCCGCAGCCCCGCGCACACCATCGGGTCGTCGTCGACGAGGAGGACCCGAACGGGCCGTGCCGGCTCGGCGGCGTCGGTCGAGGGGGGCGTGCTCACTCCGACCTCCCGCTCCACGGCAGGCGGACGTCCACGGTGAAGCGTCCGTCCTCCTCGGGCATCTGCAGGGTGCCGCCGAGGATCTCCACCCGCTCCCCCACACCCTGCAGGCCGCTGCCCGGCTCCCGCACGGGGCCCGCTCCGGGTGGCAGGGCGTTGGAGGCCTGGATGCGGACACCGTCCGCGGGTCCGCCGACGACCTTGAGGCGCAGGAGCTCGGACGGAGCGTGCTTGCGCGCATTGGTGAGCAGCTCCTGGACGATCCGGTAGACCGAGTGCGCCAGGACCGGTGCGGCGTCGTCGGCCCCCTGGAGGAAGACCGTCGAGGCGACCGGCACGCCGGAGTTGGCCATGTCGTCGATGACGCTGGACAGCTGGGACAGCGAGCTGACGGCGACCGGCGACAGCGGGCCGTCGCCCGGGCCGGGGGCGGGGTCGCGCAGCACGGTGACCAGGGAGCGGAGGTCGTCCATCGCCCGCTGGGCGTTCTCCCGGACGTAGCGCGCGCTCTCGCGCAGGTCCGGGTCGGCCTCCGCGGCCACCTCCAGGCCGCCGGCGTGCAGGGTCAGCAGCGAGAGCCGGTGCCCGATGACGTCGTGCACCTCCCTGGCGATGAGGTCGCGCTCGGCCTGGCGGGAGACCTGCGCGGACAGCTCGCCGCTGGTGGCGCGCTGCACCTCCATCTCCTGCCGGGTGTCGTCGAGCTGGTGGCGGGTGCGCCGGTAGAAGGCCACCACGACCGGCAGCACCACCACGAGCAGGAACAGCACGCTGGCGGAGTAGATGTTGAACGGGGTCGCCTGGTGCGGGGCGTTCCCGGCCGGCGCGGTGATCATCCGGACCACGGAGGCGGCGCCGGTGGGGCCGAAGGCGTCGCGGACGAACCAGACCGTCGCGCCCAGCACGTAGAGGAAGGCCAGGGACTCCGCCTCGTCCCGCTTCTCCTCGCGCACCGCCTGCGGGAGCACCAGCAGCATGACTGGACCGATCGGGAAGACCAGCTGGAGGAAGCCCAGCCCCCAGGCGGTGTTGGCAAGGTCCCGCCGGCGCAGGAGCAGCAGGAAGGGCGCGCCGAGCGCGACCAGCGTCGACAGCCCCTGCACCGCGTCGGCGACGCCGCCGACCACGCCGGTCCAGCCCCATACCCGGTTGCGCTCCTCGGCCGCCGCGACGCCGAGCACGGTGATGAACAGCCCCGCCACGACGAGCAGGACCGTGCGCACGGCTGAGCCGACCCGCGCGGCGAGCGCGGGGTGCCCGGCCACCGCGCCGGGCACCCCGGCCACCTTCGTCTCTCCCATGGCACGCACGTTAGGGGCCGGCACCGACAGACCACATCGGCCGAACGGTCGGCAGGGCCCGGCGACCGCTGACCGGTCGGCCACCCGGGTCCGGCCGGTCGGCCGATGTGCCGGGTCCCTCCGGCGGGATGCACTGGCTGCGCATCAGATCCCGCGAGCACGAAGGAGGCTCACCATGAGCGACCACGACACCACCACCCCCGAGCCCCGCCGTCGCAAGACCTGGTTCGCCCGCCACAAGATCCTCACCGGGATCCTGGCGGTGCTGGCCGTCTTCGTCGTCGGCGGGGCGCTGAGCGGGGGCGACGACGCGCCCAGCACGGCGGCACAGACTTCGGCGGAGCCCGCACACGCCTCCGCCGGGGAAGGCACGGGCCCGTCGGCCGGCTCGCAGGGATCGACGGCCGACGGGTCCGCTGCCGACGACGCGGCGACCGAGGACGACGCCGCCGCCGACCAGAAGACCGCCGACGAGAAGGCCGCCGACGGGAAGAAGGCGGCGGAGGAGAAGGAGTCGGCCGAGAAGGAGGAGGCCGCCGAGGCGGTCCCGGG
>QEUR01000040.1 GCA_003577095.1 Acidobacteriota bacterium | reverse complement strand
CTCGCCGGGCCCGGCGACGTTCATCCGCAGGTGGCCGCCGGTCCAGTGGGAGCGATTGTCCTCGGGCGGGTTGGTGTCGGTCGTGTCGATCGTGCCCCGGCAGCCGCCGGCGACCGTGCGGGCGGGCACCGTCTCCAGGTCGCCGCCGAGCAGCAGCCAGCGCACGCCCCACCGGGTGCGGTAGGCCTTGAGGAACCGGCGGATGACCTCCTGCAGGTCGCGCGAGCCGTCGCGGAAGTCGCCGTAGCGCCCGTCGACGATGTCCGTCACGGTGACCACGCGCGCGCTGAGGCCGCGCCGGCGCTTGAGGTCGGCGAGCTCCTCGAAGGCCTCGACGAGGCCGGGCCGCTCGCCGTTGGGCCGCATCGTCGCGGCGTCCCAGGTGCGGTCGTCGGTGATGATCAGGTAGGCGCTGTCGCGCTGGAGCACGACGACCGGCACGTCGTCGAAGATCTCGGGGTTGACCACGAGGTCGCGCGCGACCTCCAGGTCCTCCGCGGTGACCTCCTTCGGCCCGTCGGGCAGCAGCTGCAGGCGCTCCGGGTCGATGTCCCGCCCGAGCTCCTCGGACAGCAGCTTGGCGCTCTCCTCGCGGTCGGCGACGTCCGGCTCGTCGGTGAAGCGCAGCGAGATCGTGAGCGACGTGCACAGCTCGACCGTGCCCTCCTTGGTCTGCCGCACGGGGGAGAGCTCGACGGCGGCGGCGCGCAGCCCCGGCAGCGGGTCCACCGCGGCGGCCACCACGAGCGGGACGGGCTCCTCGACGGCCCGTCGGTATGCCGCCGGGTCCGGTCGGGCGGGGACCGGCGGCGGGAAGCCCTCCACGAGGGGGCCCTCGTCGCCGGGCCGGTCCGCGTGGTCCCTGCGGCAGTCGCAGTCCTTCGAGCAGGGGCCCGGCTCGTGCGGGTCGCCCTTGCCGCGGCCCTCGCCCCTGCCCTCGCCGCGGCCCTCGCCCCGGTTCTTCGGCGGCTGGCCCGCCTGCGGCTCGTCGACCGGCACGACGACCCCCTTGGCGAGGGTGACCCACTCGCCCTCGTCGACCTCGACCTCGCTCGGCCAGGTGCCGGGCGGGACCGCGATCCTGATCCTCGTCCGCGGCAGCGCGGGTGCGCCCGGCTGCCCGGTGACGGACAGGCCCGGCGCGTCGAGCACGACGCCGTAGGGCGTCTCCCGGACGCCGACCTCCTCGGGCGAGATCCTCACGGTGGTGACGATGCGGTCCTCGTGGCGCTGGCTCTTGGTGTGCATGGCTCTTTCTTCCCCAGATGACGGACACCAGGTAGGAGCGCGCCGGCGCGCCACGGATACGCACCGGGATCATCGTGGGGAGGTCGTCGAGGCCTGAACCGTGCCGACGACGCGCCCGGTCGGTGTCGGCCCCAGCGTGCACGTGCACGCGTGGGCCGGTCGGGCCCGGGCGTGTCGCGGGACGGATCCGCCCGCGCCCCGACCTACCGGGGGTCGTCCTCGTAGCGCGGCAGCTCGAGCTCGTCGTTGAACCCGCGGGCGGCGAGCCGCGTCACGAAGGGCACCGCCGCGATGCGGGTGCCGATCTTCTGCATCGCCAGGGCCAGCGCGTTGCCCGGCGCGAAGAACCCGCGCATGCGCAGCGCCGAGCGCTGCTTGTCGGTCACGAACTCGCGCAGCTGTTCCTCGTAGGCGCTCAGACCAGCAGGTATGTCGTCCCGGTGCCGGTCGAGCTCGCCGGCCAGCACGTAGGCCTCGATCATCGCCAGCCCGGTGCCCTCGCCGGCCAGCAGCGAGGCGCAGGCCGCGGCGTCGCCGACCAGCGCCACCCGGCCCGCGGACCAGCTCGGCAGGTGGATCTGGCTGACCCGGTCGCAGTAGAAGTCCTCGGCCGTGCCCAGCCGGGAGAGGATCTCCGGCGTCTCCCACCCCATACCCCCGAAGGCGCGGCGCAGCGCGTCCTGCTGCGCGGCGGCGTCCGGCTCGGGATCACCGGGGCCGCCGAACGCCCCCGGGCCGGCCGCGTCGTCGCGGCAGATCAGCAGGCCCAGGCTCTCGTCCCCGCGCATCGTGAACCGCCCGACCTGCCGGCGCGGCACGGTGTGCAGCACGTAGGCCAGCTCGTCGCGGTGCGGGTAGCCCCGCATCGGCACCGCCGCCACCACGCAGCCGAGCGACCTCTCGAAACGCTCGGCCGGGCCGAAGGCCAGCGCCCTCACCTGGGAGTGCAGGCCGTCGGCGCCGACGACGAGGTCGAAGCGCTCCGTGCTCCCGTCCGACAGGGTCGCGTCCACGCCGTCGGCGTCCTGCGCCAGACCCTCGACCCACACCCCGAAGCGCGTCTCGACGTCGCCGCACGCGGCGAGGACCGCTGCCGACAGGTCGCTGCGCGCGACGCTGACGAAGCTGTCGCCGAGGGCCTGGCGCATCTGCCGGACGTCGATGCTCGACCTCGTCCGGCCCTCGGCGTCCACCGCCCGCAGCTCCCTGATCAGGTAGCCGCGCTCCCTCAGCTCGGGCACGATGCCCATCCGCCCGGCGAGCTCGTACCCCATACCCCAGTAGTCGATGACGTAGCCGCCCGTGCGCAGCGCGGGCGCGCGCTCCAGGAGCACCGGCTCGTGCCCGAAGCGGTGCAGCCAGTAGGCCAGGGCCGGCCCGGCCACGCCGACGCCGTTGATGGCGACCCTCACGGCTTCCAGGGTATGCCGTCTCGCCGGCGGACGGATCTTGTATTGACACAAGCGCGGTTGTTGTGCCAGTCTTTGTGTCAACATCTCAGGGAGGAACCACATGCTTGCCGACGCCGTCGTGCTGATCGTCGTGGGGGCCGTCGCGCTCCTGCTTCCGTCCTACGGGCCGTACCGCGCGTACCTGCGCCGGCGGCTCGTCCACAAGGCCGGCGCGCAGGTGCCCGCCGACCAGGAGGCCTTCCTGGAGTCGCGGGTCGCGGTCCGCGCCCAGGGGGGCGGTATGGGGATCGTCGTCGCCGGCCTCTGTGCTCTCCTCCTCAGCCGCACCTGGGCCGGCGCCGAGGAGGCGTCCGGAGGGCTCTTCGTCCTCGCGCTCATGTTCGTGGCGGGCGCGGCCGGCGCGGTGCTGGCCGAGCTGCTGCGGCCCGGGGACGCGGCGCCGGGCCCGCGCACCGCGCGGGCCACCTCGCCGACGGTCGAGGACTACCTGCCGCCGCGTCAGCGCACGATGGCCCGCGTCTTCGTCGCCTGCGGCGTGCTCGCCACGGTCGGGACCCTGCTGCTCACGGCCACGGAGTGGTTCGACGTGGGCGCGGTCCTGCGCAGCCCGGTGCCGGTCCTCGCCGTCGGCATCCCCGTGGTCGCCCTGCTCTCGTGGCTGGCCGCCCGTCGCGTGCTCGACGCACCCCAGCCCGCTCGGGACGAGGCCGAGCTCTACTGGCAGGACGCCTTCCGTGCCGAGACGCTGAGCTCGCTGTCGCTGGCGGCCCCGCTGGTCTCCCTCCTTGCGCTGGTCGTCGGCGGGAGCGTGCTCGACGACGCCGCCTCGGCCGCGGCGGTCGCGGCGGGCCAGAACGGTCCGGCGTGGAGCCTGGCGCTGCTGATCGGCGGCTACCTGGCTCCGTTCGTCCTGGTGGGGGTCGCCGTCCTCGTCACGTCCGCCGGGGGGAGCCGCACCGAGATGGAGCACTTCCGCGACCGGCTCTGGGGTGGGCGCACGGCAGCGGGCGTCATCGGGGAGGCGTGATGCTGCGCCTCGACCCGGACTCCTCCGAGCCGCCCTTCGCCCAGCTGCGTCAGCAGATCCTCGACCAGGTCTCCGCCGGCGAGCTGGCGCCGGGGGACCGGCTGCCCACCGTGCGTCGGCTCGCCGGCGACCTCGGTCTCGCGCCCAACACGGTCGCCCGCGCCTACCGCGAGCTCGAGGCGGACGGTGTGCTTGAGGGGCGCGGCCGCGTAGGTACCTTCGTGCGCGCCACGGTCACCGCCGGTCGGGCCGCGCCGGCGGCGGCCTCGGCGCGCGCGGCCGCCGAGCGGTATGCCGAGCTGAGCCGCTCCCTCGGCCTCGACCCCGCTGCGGCGCTCGCGCTGGTGAGGGACGCCCTCCGGGCCTGAGAGGGCGCCAGCCAGCTCGGTGACGTGTCCGTCCTATGCTGCGGCCATGAGCGACGGGGCTTGGACAGGCAGGGTATGAGGTGGGCGCGCGGCTGATCCCGGCAGAGCCGACCTTCGTCAACAACGCCGAGCGCGAGGTGTGCGAACGGCTGATCGGCCAGCTGGGCGACGACGACGTCGTGCTGGCCAACCGGCGGCTGACCGACCACGTCCAGGACTACGAGGCTGACCTGGTGGTGCTGATGCCCGGCCACGGGATCGTCGTGGTCGAGGTCAAGGGCGGCAGCGTCAGCACCGACGAGCAGGGACGCTGGTGGCAGCACGGCAGCGGCTCGCGGGAGATCGACCCGGTCGGCCAGGCGCTCCGGTCCAAGCACGCGCTGCGCACCTACGTCCAGGAGGACCCGCGCTGGCGCGACTCGTCGCGCTCCCGGGTGAGGTGGGCGCACACGGTCGTGACGCCATACTCGAGCGTCCCCGACCACTTCTCGATGCCGGACTGTGGCCGCGACATGATCCACGGGAGGGGCGACCAGAAGCACCTGGCCCGGCGTCTGCGGGAGCTCGGGGCGGCGAAGGAGACCAACTACCGCGTGCCCGACCACGACGACGTCGACCTCATCGTCGAGATCCTGTCCGGGCGCAACCACATGCAGCGCGAGGTGGTGGCCGAGGCCGACGACCGGGAGGCCCGAGCGGACCGGCTCACGCAGGAGCAGGCGATGATCCTGCAGGTGACCCGGCTGCTGGACCGGGTCGAGGTGCGCGGCGGCGCCGGCAGCGGCAAGACCGTCCTCGCCATGGCACAGGCCAAGCAGCTGACGCGCGGGTTCGCCGGGCGGGGGGCGCAGCGCGTGGCACTGCTCTGCTACTCCATCGGGCTGGGGGAGTGGTTCAAGCGGGCGTTCGAGGGGGAGAGGCGCAGGGCGCGTCCGGCGTTCATCGGCCGGTTCGAGGAGCTGGGTCGGGAGTGGGGCGTCCAGATCGACGCCGACCGCAACGACAGCGAGTTCTGGGAGAAGGAGCTGCCCGAGCAGATGGCGAGGCTGGCCGAGGACCTGCCCGAGGGCAAGAAGTTCGACGCGATCATCGTCGACGAGGCGCAGGACTTCGCCGAGGACTGGTGGGCGCCGCTGCTCGCCGCGCTGAGGGATCCCGAGGAGGGCGGGCTCTACGTCTACTCGGACGAGAACCAGAAGGTCTTCGCGCGCTTCGGGGGGCCGCCGGTGGCGCTCGTGCCGCTGGTGCTCGACCACAACCTGCGCAACACCAGGCAGATCGCCGAGTCGTTCGGCCCGCTCGCGCCGATGCGGATGCGGGCGCTGGGCGGCGACGGGCCGGAGGTGGAGTTCGTCGCAGCCACCGCCGACGAGGCGCTGGCCGTCGCCGACGACGAGGTGGAGAGGCTGCTCGACGAGGGCTGGCCCACCGAGCACGTGGCGCTCATCACGACCGGCACCCGCCACCCCGAGCAGAACGCCCGCCAGCAGAGCCTCGGGCAGGAGGGTTACTGGCGGACGTTCTGGGAGTCCGACGACGTCTTCTACGGCCACGTGCTGGGCTGCAAGGGCCTGGAGCGCCGGGCGGTCGTGCTGTGCGTCAACGAGGACGGCACGCGGGACCGGTCCACGGAGCGGCTCTACGTCGGGCTGTCCCGCGCGACCGACAAGCTCGTCGTGGTCGGTGACCCGGAGGTGGTCCGGGCGGCGGGCGGGGACGAGATCGCCAGGAGGCTGGGTCTGCCCTGACCCCGGCCGCCGCCAGGGGCGTGCATCGCCCCGCGTGGAGACGCCGGGCCCGGCACCGAGCGGCTGCGGCGCGGGTCCATGCAACGTTCTGCACGACATACCACGCTGGTGGCGGTGCATGTCGCGCAGAACGTTGTCTGAGCCCGAAGTGGTCTGCCCGGTGGCGCCGGCGGGCGGCTGCGAGGAGGCAGCCCCCGTCTGCCCTACTCCTTGGGGCGGCGCACGACCGCCACGACGATGACGAGCGCGAGCAGGAGCACGATGCCGAGCGCGCCGAAGAGCAGCAGGAAGGAGGTCGAGGTGCGCTCCGGGTCGAGGTCCGGCGCGGTCGCCCTCCCACCGCCGAAGGACGTCTTCTCCGCGTCGTCGGCGGCGAGGAGCAGCGCGGCCGTCAGTGCTGCGGTTGCGCGGGGGAGAGGCACGGGTCCTCCTCGGGTCGGGTCGGGTCTCAGCCGGCCGGCTGGCTGACGGGGACGTCCTCGACCGGCTCGAAGCCGGGCACCTCGACGGTGAGCGTCCGCGGGACGGCGTCCCCGCCCAGCGGACCGTAGAGGGCGCTGAGGATCTGGCCGGTCGGCGGGATCTCGGAGATGAGGTCCGAGCACAGGCAACGGTAGCGCTCGCTGTCGTCGATCTGCTCGTCCTCCTTCGGACTGTAGACCGTGGGCAGGGTGTAGCGCTGCGTCTCGCCGTCGACCAGCCGGATCCCGTCGACGAAGGTCTCCCCGCCGTCCAGCGACAGGGAGCGCTGCTGGTCCAGCGCCGACAGTCTCGTCGGCTCGTCGTAGCTGAGCCGCAGGCGCAGCAGGTAGCCGCCGTCCTGGGTCCGCTGCAGGGTCAGGACGTCCAGCGTCGCGCCCTCGGGCAGGCCCTCGGTCTGCGCGGTGGTGCTCGCGAGCGGCGAGGCCTCCGCGGACACGGCGGCGTCGAGCTCGGCGACCACCTCGTCGGGGATGACCGGCGCGGAGACCGGCTCGCTCGACACCGCCGCGTCGTCGGTGGGCCCGGCGGTGGCGTCCGTGCCGTCCGTCGGCGACTGCGTGTCCGGCGCCGTGGTCGCGGTGGCGCCGTCGTCGGTGCCGCCGCCGTCGCAGGCGGCCAGGGCCAGCGCGGCGGTGAGGGCCAGCGCCCAGGTGCGGGCGCTCGCGCGCCGGCTCATCGGCCATCTCCCTCGGCGACGCCCTCGAGCGTGATCGTGACCCGCCGGTTGAGGGCGCGTCCCTCCTCGGTCTGGTTGCTGGCGACCGGTTCGTGCCAGCCCCTGCCCTCGACCGCGAAGGTCACGCCGGGCAGACGCTCGGCCAGCTCCCTCTCCACCGCGCGGGCGCGCTTCTCCGAGAGCGTCTGGTTGTAGTCCTCCGTCCCCTGGCCGTCGGTGTGCCCGACGACCGTGGCGGTCCTCACCTCGGCGGCCCCGATCTCCTCGGCGACGTCGTCCAGGACGGCCCCCGCCTCCTTGGTGATCTCGTGCTCGTCGAAGTCGAAGAGCACGTCCGCGGCCACGTCGATCTCGCGCACCTCGCCCGAGTCGCGCTGCGCCCAGGAGCCGTCGGCGGCTCCGGAGCGCTCGGCGAGCACCCAGACCGCGCCGAGCGTGCGGGCCTCGGCGGCACGCGCGATCTCGGCGGCCGGGGGCGGGGCCGGCCAGCCCTGCCCGGAGGCGACCCACTGGTCCGCGGAGACCTGCGGCTCGGGCAGCGGCCCGTCCTGCACCGGCACGTCGGGCAGGAACGCCCCGTAGCCGTCGACGTGCATGTCGACGGTGGTCACCTCCGCGGGCAGCTCGGGGAAGACCGCGTAGACGAGCTGCCAGCCGTCGGAGACGGTGGCCGCCTCGCCGTCCTTCAGGCCCATCTGCGTGACGTTGGTGCACAGGCAGGTCTCGGTCGTCTCGTCGAGGAGCACCGGGTAGAGCTCGCCGCTGACGGACGACGCCAGCGCGGTCTCGGTGAAGCCGGGCGGGGTCGTCAGGTTGGCGGTCCCGCCGCGCAGCTCGTGCGCCGAGCTCGGTCAGCGAGTCCTCGTCCCCCTCGGTGGGCCGGTGCCGGACCGACCAGTAGGCGACCGTGCCGCCGTCGGTCCGCCACACCCCGTGCAGCACCTCGTCGAAGCGGCTGAGCGCGGCACCGCCTCTCGACCAGGTCGTGGCCATCAGCGTGCTTCCCTCCCCAGCAGGACGATCGCGCCCACCTTGCAGGACCGCCGCGCACGAGTCAAACCGGCGGTGCGGTCGCGGGACGTGGCCGGATGTGGCAACGTGAGGAACGACATACCGTCGTAGCAGAGGAGGACGCGTGAAGATCACCGACAACGGTCCCGAGCCCAACGCCTTCGACATCGAGACCGCCACCCGGGAGAACACCGCATACCGGACGGTGGCGTGGACCGGGAAGCACCTGCAGGTCACGCTGATGTCCATCCCGCCGGGGGAGTCGATCGGGCTGGAGGTGCACCCGGACACCGATCAGTTCCTGCGGCTGGACCAGGGGAGGGGGCGCTGCGTGATGGGGCCGACCAAGGACGACCTGCCCTTCCAGCAGGACGTCGAGGACGGCTGGTCGATCCAGGTGCCCGCCGGCTCCTGGCACGACGTCATCAACACCGGGGAGGAGGACCTGCGGCTGTATGCGGTGTACGCGCCGGTCCACCACGCGGCCGGGATCGTGCAGGACACCGCCGAGGACGCCGAGGCGGACGAGAAGTCCGGCCAGGACGAGCCCCCGGAGTGGACCGTGCAGCCGGAGGAGACGCAGGATGACGGCCGAGGCTGACCCAGTCGTCCGAGCGGCCGTCGGCGGGCGCTAGAACCGCGAGCTGCTCCCCGCGCCGCTGAAGCTCCCGCCCCCGCTGTAGCCCGAGGTGCTGCCGCCCGAGGACGACGAGGCGCGCGAGGACTCGACGGCCTGCCTGCCGCTGTGGTAGCCGGTGCGGAACGACCCGACGTCGAACCAGGTCCACGCGGGGTAGGAGTAGCTGATGATCGTCGGCTCGCTCCGGCGGCGCGCCCTCTCCTGGGACATCGCCTCCTCCATCTCCTCCTGCTCGGAGGCGTCCTCGCCGAACTCCGTGGCGACCGCCCCGCCCAGGGCGTAGAGACGGCCGCCCAGCTCGTCGCGGACGGTCCGCAGCCGGTCCAGGGCGTCGTCGGGCGTGATCGACCGGTCCTCCAGGGCGCCGCGGAGCCGGTCCAGCTCGGCCTTGGCCCCGGAGGCGAAGGTGCGCACCTCCTGCGCCTGCGGCAGGCCGCGCAGCTCGGCGGGCAGCTCCCGAGCACGTCGTCCAGCTCCTCGAGGTCGGATCGCACCGGACCGACCTGCCGCTGCCACGCCTCGGGCCAGGCCCGGTCGCGGTTGAGGAGGGCGGCGGTGTCGGCGATGACGTCGTCCAGCTGGTCCATCGCGACCGCCTTGTCCCGGTATGCCGTGAGCAGGGTCAGCGACGCCTTGCGGTCGTAGTCCCTCTCCTCGACCGAGCGCGCCTGGTTGCCGAGGTCGGTCAGCTCGCGGAAGCCGGCGAGGTACTCGTCGTAGCGGCGCAGCATGAGCCCGCCGTAGCGGGACTCCTCGGGGATCAGCCTGGCGTGCAGCTCGGTCACCTCGTAGTCGGCCACGACCTCGGCCATCCGGCGGTCGCCCTCCTCGCGCGCCGCCCGGCTGCGGCTGGCGCGGTGCACGCCCAGGCCGATCCAGCCGCCGGCGCCCAGCAGGGTCGCCAGCGAAGCCAGGGTCAGGCCGACGACCCCGCCGCCGCGCCGCACCGCCGGCGCGTTCATCCGGGCGGCCGCCTCCTCGATGCCGGCGACCGTCCCGTCGGTCCACTGGCCGGCCCGGAAGTCCTCCTTGGCGGCGTCCTGGATCTCCAGCTGGGCCCCCGTGGAGACCTTGCGGTCCTCCCCGAAGTAGGTGCCGACCAGCCGGCCCTCCGGGTCGACGGCGAAGACGAACAGGCCGTCGGCGTACTTCTGCCCGTCGGCGCTGACCCAGTCGCCGCGCTCCAGCGCGTAGTCGCGCACGGCGTTGTTGAGCGCGTAGTCGTCGGTCAGCGCCTCCGGGCCGCCGCGGTGGGTGAACACCGCGACCTCGGTCGGCTCGTAGAAGCGCAGGTCCTCGACGGCCGCCTCCACGTCCGGCTCGTGGAGGACGTCCGCGGTGTCCACCACCTCCAGACCGGCGGCCGCGTGGTCGGGGCCGCTGGCGGCATACCAGCCGAGGCTGCCGCTCCCGACCGCCAGGACGGCCAGGGCGCCGAGGGCCACCCGCTGACGGACCGACATACCTGCTCCTCCCCGGCCGCGACCCCCGCGGCCGGGGACCATCGTCGCACGCGGTCAGCGGCGCTCGTCGGAGCCTCCGTCCGGCGGCTGGCCGGAGCCGGCCCAGGGTATGCCGTCAACGCGGCAGGACGGTCAGCACCCGCTCCACGTGGTCGCGGAACTCCTGCATGTAGTCGGTGAGGATCTTCTCCAGGTCCGGGTCGGACACGGAGCCGTCGTCGGACCAGACCTCGGGCCGGAACTGGATGTAGGCCTCCGGCGCGGTCATCTGCCGGGCGTTGCAGAAGCTGAGCACGCCGCGCAGGCTCTGCTGGGACAGCGCCGTGCCGATGCCGCTGGGGGAGGCGCCGATGACGGCCACCGGGACGTGGTCGAAGGAGTTCTGGCCCCAGGACCGGGAGGCCCAGTCGATGGCGTTCTTCAGCGGGCCGGGGATGGAGCGGTTGTGCTCCGGGGTGACGAAGAGGATCGCCTGCGAGTCGGCGATGGCCTGCTTGAGCGCCCGCGCCTCGGCCGGGTAGTCGCCGTCGAGGTCGCGGTTGTAGAGCGGGAGGTTGCCGATCGGGATCTCGGTGAACTCGAGGTCATCCGGTGCGACTCTGGTCAGCGCCTTGCTCAGCATCCGGTTGATGGACTCCGAGGAGAGGCTTCCGACGAAATATCCGACCTGGTAGCTCACGGGGGACCTCCTGGTTTCGGTGGGTGCTCGCCCGGGTCCGGACGCGCAGCTCCCAGCGTGGCAGAAGCCACCGGGGCCAGCGACGGCAACGATGTGTGCAGTGCCGTAGGCGTCACGCCCTGGCCGGTGACTGCGCCAGGCGGTCGCGGCTCGCGGCGCTGCGCCGCACGTGGCTGCGCGCGTGCTCCAGGGCCGGCGGGAAGCTGTCGAAGAGGTGGCGGCGGTCTCTCAGGGCGTCGATGACGCCGACGGAGCGCATGAGGGCCATGTGGCGGTCGGGGACGCCCTTGATGAGCACGGTGACGCCCTGCCGCTCGAGGGCGCGGACGATCTCGGCCAGGGTGTTGGCTCCGGTGGCGTCCATCGTGCGCAGCTGGGAGAAGGCGAGGATGACCACCTCGATGTCGCCCTCGGCCCGCACGTCGCTGCGCACCCGCTCTGCGGCGCCGAAGAACATCGAGCCGGTGAGGCGGTAGACCGCGATCCGCGCGTCGGCGGGGTCGGCCGGGCCGTCGATCTCCTCCCGGCGCACGCCGCTGGTCCGGGCGACCGCGCGGAGGGCGAAGACCGCGGCCACCGCGATGCCGAACTGGACGGCCTCGATGAGGTCGACCATGACGGTGATGACCATCGTCAGCAGCAGGACGGCGGCGTCGGAGCGGGTGGAGCGCAGGATCGTGCGTGCCTCGCGCAGCGGGATCATCCGCACCGCGGTGAGCATGAGCACCGCGGCCAGGGCGGCGGTGGGGATGCGGGAGACTGGCCCGGAGGCCAGGTAGATGACGCCGAGCAGGACGAGGGAGTGCGTGATCACCGAGAGGCGGGTGCGGCCGCCGGCCCGCACGTTGACCGCGGTCCGGGCGATCGCGCCGGTGGCGGGGATGCCGCCGAACGCGCCGGAGGCGATGCACGCCATACCCTGCCCCACGAGCTCGCGGTCGGGGTTGTAGCGGGCGTCCCCGGACAGGTCGACCGCGACCCGTGCCGACAGGAGCGACTCGATGGCGGACAGGGCGGCCACCGCCAGCGCGGCGGTGAGGAGCGTCTGCAGCAGCGCCGGGTCGATCGCGGGGATGGACGGCGCGGGCAGCGAGGAGGGGATCTCCCCGATGCGGGCGAGGGGCAGGTGGAGTACCTCGGCGAGCACGGTGACGAGGACGATCGCGACCAGGGAGACCGGGATCCGCTCGTCCCACAGCGGGACGACGACCATGAGCGCGACGACGACGGCGACGACCGCGAGCGGCCAGACGGCGGCCGACCAGTCGGCGTGCTGGAGGGAGTGGAAGGCGGCGACGGCCGGGCGGGTGCCGACGTCGTCGGCCGGTCCGAGGACGAGCGGGACCTGCTGGAGGAAGATGATCACGCCGATGCCGGCGGTGAAGCCGGCGATGACCGGCCAGGGCACCAGGCCGATCAGCTGGCCGAGCCGGAGCGCCCCGGCGACCATGAGGAGGATGCCGGCGAGGATCCCGACGACGGCCAGGGCGGCGACGCCGTGGTCACCGACGATGGGGACCAGGACGACTGCCATGGCGCCTGTCGGTCCGGAGACCTGCACGTTGGACCCGCCGAAGACGGCCGCGACCAGGCCGGCGACGACGGCGGTCACCAGGCCGGCGGCGGCGCCCGCGCCGGAGCTGATCCCGAACGCCAGGGCCAGGGGGAGCGCGACGATGCCGACCGTCGCGCCCGCCGCGATGTCGGACCGCCAGTGCCGTGGGACGTCGGCGTAGTCGCCGGGGCCCGGCAGCAGTCCGCGCAGTGCTGCTGCGACGCTCACCGGCCCACCTCGGTGGCGACCGCACGCTCCAGCTGCTCCTGCTGGGTCGAGAGCCGGTCGACGAGGAAGGAGCGCGCCACGCGCAGCAGGTCGGCGACCTGTGGCTGGGCGAGCTCGTAGGTGACGGTGTTGCCGGCCCGGGTCGCGACGACCACGTGCTGGCGGCGCAGGACGCCGAGGTGCTGGGACAGCAGCGAGGCCTCGATGCCGAGGGTCTCCAGCAGGTCGCTGACCGCGCAGGACCCGTCTGCGGCGACGAGAAGCTCGAGGATGTGGACGCGCACCGGGTGGGCGAGGGCCTTGAACAGGTCGGCCTTGATCTCGTACAGCGGCGCGTCGGGGGGTGAGTACGGCACGGGTGACTTCCTTGAAGAGGTGGGAGTGCCACTAGTTTAGCAATACGTGAACTGCTCAACCGCCTTCCGTCGAGGCCGGCCACGACCGCGTTCGAGCGAGCACCCACACCGGGCCGGCGTGCCCCGGTTGCCTACGCTGGGAGGAGCCATGCCCTCCGTCGTCCCGCCCCACCCCGGCGCCTCCTCACCGCAGGTCTCCGCCCGGATGTCCGTCGCGCCCCGGCGAGACACCGCGCCGGAGCTGGCCCTGCGCCGGGCGCTGCACGCCGCGGGCTACCGCTACCGGGTCGTCCACCCGGTGCCCGGCAACCGGCGCCGCTCGATCGACATCGCGTTCACCCGTGCCAGGGTGGCCGTCTTCGTCGACGGCTGCTTCTGGCACGGCTGCCCCGAGCACGGCACCCAGCCGCGGGCCAACAGCGCGTGGTGGACCTCCAAGCTGGCCGCCAACCGGGCCCGCGACGAGGACACCGACCGGCTGCTGCGCGAGGCCGGCTGGCAGGTCGTGCGGATCTGGGAGCACGAGGGCCTCGAGGACGCGGTCGCGGCCGTGCGGGCCGCGCTGGAGACCCCTACTGGTAGGAGATGAAGTCCGGCAGCGGGTCGACCTCGGAGACCGTCTCCTCGGGGGAGAGCATCGGCTGGTCCTCGTCGTAGAAGTTCTTCCAGCCCCAGTACCTGATCGACGGCGCGTACCGGTGCAACGCCCGCCAGGTCTCCTGCTTGGAGCCCTGCGGACCCTGTCCGTCGGCGTGGATCAGCACCGCCAGCTCCGAGCGCGACTGGTCGACCTGGTCCACGTCCGGGATCATCCGGGTCTGGAACATGTGCAGCACGAGCACCTTCTGCGGCAGGTCGTGCTCCCGGGTGAGGTCGGCCAGGTAGTCCACGACCTCGTTGACCTCCTCCACGCTGGTCTGCCCGATCTGCGTCAGGTGCACCTGGTCCGGGCGCAGCCGCCACTCGGGGTCGAGCGCGAGGCCGACGTTGGGCCGCAGCAGCAGCTCCTCGTAGATCCTGGCCTGGGTGACGAAGTCGGCGCGGCCGGGCTGTAGGTCGAGCACGACATACTGACCGTGCTCGGCCGCGAGGTCGACCAGCTCGACGAAGCTGTCGACCGGCAGCTCGTTGGAGTAGTTGCCGTCGGGGGTGGGCTCGGCGGCGGCGACCGTGACGATGATCTCGAGGCTGGGCACGACCGTCTCCTCGACCAGCGGCTCGTACCGCCCCGCGTGCTCCTCGGCCCGGGCGATCGTCTTCTCCGGCCCCTGCTCGCCGAGCACG
>QEUR01000338.1 GCA_003577095.1 Acidobacteriota bacterium | reverse complement strand
GACGGGCCCCGCCCAGCCACCGTCGTCGTCGGCGGCGCGGCCGTGGGTGACCCGGTCCAGCGCGCGGGCGGCCTGCCCGGCCGTCCAGCGGGTCGCGGCGTCCGGGTCGAGCATGCCGCGCAGCACCGGCGCGAGGGCGCCGGCCCGCTCCGGCGGCCGCGGCTCGTCGCGGGCGATCGTGTGCAGCTGGGCGACGGCGTTGCCGGCGTCCGGGAAGGGCCGGCGCCCCTCGACCGCGGCGTAGAGGGTGGCGCCGAGCGCCCACACGTCGGAGGCGGGGGAGGGGTCCTCGCCGCGGGCCATCTCGGGGGAGAAGTAGGCCGCGGTGCCCGAGACCATCCCGGTCCGGGTGAGCTGGTGGTCGTCCTCGGCACGGGCGATGCCGAAGTCGGTGAGCTTGGCGTCGGTGCAGCTGTCGTCGGTGAGCAGCACGTTGCCCGGCTTGACGTCGCGGTGGACGACCCCGGCGCCGTGGGCCGCGGCCAGGGCGGTGGCCACCTGGGCGCCGATGCGCGCCACCGTCGCGACCGGGAGGGCGCGGCCACCCTCCAGCAGGGAGGACAGGGACGGGCCGGGGACGTACTCCATGACGATCCAGGGCGAGCCCTCGTGGACGAAGGCGTCGTAGACGCGGACCACGTTCTCGTGCGCTAGCGCGGCGCTCGTGCGCGCCTCGCGCAGGCCGCGGGTCAGCAGCAGCTCGGCGTCCGCCTCGCCGGACACGCGCTTGAGCGCGACCTCACGACCCAGGTGCTCGTCCCGGGCGAGCCAGACGATCCCGCCGCCCCCGCGGCCCAGGGTGCGCAGGATGCGGTAGCGGCCGGCGACGACCTCGGGATCCTCGCCGACGGGGGTCTGGCGGGTCGTCTCGAGGTCGGGGTCGCGGTCGGCATCGTGCTCGTCGGGCACGCGGGATCACCTCCGGGTGGTGCTGGTCCTGGTGAGAGCCTAGGGCTCGACGCTGATGGGGTCACCATCGCGGAGGGCCTCGAAGAGCGCGGCGGCGCTCTCCTCCTGCCAGAGCACGGCACTGCCGACGGTGGTCGGGTAGTTGGCGTCGGCCACGGGCACGGTGACTGACTGGCCCTCGCCGCGGGAGATGGCCCGCATGGCCAGGGCGATCCGTCCGGCCTCGAGCATCGAGGTGTCCTCGCCCAGGGCGATGGCCCGGCCGGTGGCCGTGCCGACCGAGTGCAGGCGCCAGGGGTTGAGGAGGGTGGAGGGCCGGGTCATCTCGCCGACCAGGGCGGCCAGGAACTGGCGCTGCCGCTCGACCCGGCCCAGGTCGCCGCGCTGGTCGCTGTAGCGCATCCGCACGTAGCCCAGGGCCTCCGGGCCGGTCAGGTCCTGGCAGCCGGCGTCCAGGTCGACGTGGGCCTTCTCGTCCTGCACTGGGGCGTCGAGGCACATGTGCACGCCGCCGACCTCGTCGACGACCTGCACGAAGCCGCCGAAGCCGATCTCCAGGTAGCCGCTGACCCGCAACCCGGTCGCCTGCTCGACGGTGTCCACCAGCAGCGGCGGGCCACCGATGGAGTGGGCGGCGTTGAGCTTGTTCTGGCCGTGGTCGCGGATCGGGACGAAGGAGTCGCGCGGCAGGCTGACCAGCGTCGGCTCGCCGAGGGTCGGCACGTGCAGCAGCATGACCGTGTCGGCGCGGTGCCCCTCGGCGAAGCCGGTGCCGAACTCGTCCTGCTGCTCGGCGGTCAGCTGCTCGCGGCTGTCGGTGCCCACCAGCAGGTAGGACTCCCCGGAAGAGCCGGTGGGTCGGTCGGGGACGTCGGGCGAGGCGTCGACCCGCCCCACGCTGCCCCACACCATGGACAGGACCACGGCCATCGAGACCAGGTAGACGACGACCAGCAGGGTCAGCAGCGCCAGGAACCGGCGGAAGCCGTAGCGCGGCCGGCGCTGCCT
>QEUR01000039.1 GCA_003577095.1 Acidobacteriota bacterium | reverse complement strand
CCGGTGACGGACGCGGCCGCCGCCGTCGCCGGTCAGGGACGTCCCGACGAGGTCCTCGGCCAGCTGGAGGAGCTGGGCGTCGGCTACCTGCTGGTGCAGGCGCCCGACGGTGACGGCCTCGTGCAGCAGGTCGAGAGGCTGCCGGGGCTGACCCGGGTGAGCAGTCCGGAGGGCCAGGTCCTGTGGCGGATCACCGACAACGACGCCGCCCGCGTGCGAGTCCTCGCCGACGACGGCCAGCTGGTGTCCCGGGTGGACGCCACCGGCCCGCACGGTGCGGCCCACGGCACCGTGCGGGACGTGCCGGAGGGCGCCGTCCTGCAGGTCGCCGAGGGCGAGGGGTGGAGCCGGTACGCCTCGGTGCACGTCGACGGCGGCCTCGTGGTCGCGGGTCCGACGGGCACCTACCCGCTGCCGGCCGGCACCCACGAGATCGTGGTCGACGTGCGCACCCCACGACTGCCGTGGCACGTCCTCACTCTCGTGCTCGCGGCCGTGGTGGCGTTCCTCGCGCTGCCGTTCGGCCGGAGCGAGACCGACGAGGAGGAGCAGGTCGCGTGAGACCCGCAGAGAGCATGGTGCCCCGGTGACCGAGCACCACGACGACGAGACGCCCGAGCGCGAGCTGCCGGCCGGCGCGGCTCCCGCCGCCGGGCCCGCCGACGGGCGGACGGTCGGGGGAGAGGCCCACGAGGACGCGGTCGTCGAGCCTGACGGCACGGCGGGCCTCGAGGATGCGCCGGTCGCAGAGGGCGCAGAGGGCGAAGACGGCGAAGACGGCGCGGAGGGCGCGGAGGGCGCGGACCCCGGAGCCGCTGTCGGTGGCGGGCCCGGCGGTGCGCCGCCTCCCCGCCGCCCGGGCTCGCCCTGGTGGCGGCTGGCGGTCGCGGCCGTCGCCGTCGGGGGACTGGTCTGGGGCGCCAGCGCGGCGGACGGCTTCTGGCGCCTGGACGCCGGGAGCACGGGAGGGAACGACCTCGACGACGCGCGCGGCCTGGACGACCCCGGCGCCTTCGTGGAGGCGGCGCTCCTGGCCTGCCCGGGGCCCGAGCCGCTGACGGCGGAGGGTGCGAGCCCGCGGGTGGAGGTGCTGGCGGCGGGGGCGCCGGAGTCGGTGCTCGACGGCATACCTCCGAGCCGTGGCGACGACGGGGAGGCGACCACCCCGGGACCCGACGACGCCGCCTCGACGCAGGACCCCGACGCCGCCGCCGAGACGGCGGCGCCCGACGACGCGGCCGCCACCGCCGCACCGGACGAAGCCGCCGGCACCGCCGCACCGGACACTGCGGCCGCCACGGAGGAGCCCGACGCCGCCGAGGGGACCGGGGACGCGCAGGACGACGTCGCGACCGACGCCGACTCCCTCCTCCGGCTCACGGGGACCGACGGGTCCGCGGCCGAGCTGCGCAGGGGCGAGCCGGTCGGGCTGCCGGTGCGCGGCCCGGCGTCGGCGCTGGTGGAGGCCCAGGACGGGCTCGCGCCGGGGGTGGTCGGCGGGCAGCTGGGGCTCGGCACCGACCAGGGGGCCCGCGGACTGACCCTGGCCGGATGCACGGCACCGGCCGAGGAGCTCTGGCTGGTCGGGGGCGGCGACGAGCCGGGACGCACCGAGCAGCTGGTGCTCACCAACCCCGGTCCGGACGCCGTGACGGTCGAGGTCTCCGTGACCGGGTCCGACGGGCCGGTCGCCATGACGGGTGGCGCCGGCATCGTGGTGCCGGGCCGCGGCAGGGTCGTGGAGCTGCTGGACGCGATCGCCCCGGGCGCGGACGCGCCGGTCGTGCGGGTCACCTCCTCGGGCGGCCCGGTCGTCGCGCACCTGGCGGAGGGCTACCGCGACGGGACGACGGACCGCGGGAGCGAGGTCGTCTCGGCCGGAGCGCCGCCGGCGACCGACGTGGTCGTGCCGGCGCTGCCCACCTCCCACGACGACCGTCCCCACGACGTGGTGCTGCGCCTGGCGGCACCGGGCGACAGCGAGGCGGTCGTGGACCTGACGGCGCTCACGGCCGAGGGCACCGTGCGTCTGCCCGACGAGGTCACACGGGTGCCGGTGGGCAGCAGCGTGGACGTCGCGCTGGAGGACCTGCCCGAGGGCGCGGTCGCGCTGCGGCTGCGCTCGGACGAACCCGTCGTGGCCGGTGCCTGGCTCGACGTGCTGCCCTCGGACGACGAGCCGACCGTGGTCGACGGTGGCCAGGGTGACGGCGACGGCGACGCGGGGGCGGACGGCAGCGCGGCCCCGAGCACGGGCGAGGAGGGCGGCGACGAGGACGGGAGCACCGGCCAGGCGGAACCGCTGCGGCGGCCCGCGGGCGAGACGGCCTGGGTGTCCTCGGCCGCGCCGAGCACCACGCCGCTCGGGATGGCCCTGCCCGGTCGGGGTCTGGTGCCGGACGGCACCTCGGAGCTCGCGCTGACCGCCGTGGACGGGACGACCGCCTGGGTGACCTGGGTGGACGAGGACGGCGAGGAGGAGGCCAGCTGGGTGGACCTGCCCAACGACACGACGGAGCTCGTCCCGGTCCCGGAGGACGCCCGCGCGGTCTGGGTCGTCGGGGCGGGACCGGCCGGGGTCGTCGCCGCGCTGCACGTCGGCGGGCAGGACGAGACCGGGCCGTACGTCACCTCGGCGACCCTGCCCGGCCTGCCGTGGCAGCGTCAGCTGACCGAGGTGCGGCCGGTCGTGCCCTGACCGGCACGGCCCGCCGGGGCCGGTCCGAAGAGTCGCGGCCGGTGGCCGTCAGGCGAGGTCGTCGGGGTCGCGGCCCAGCATGCGCGCGACCTGCTCGGCGACCACCTCGTAGATGATCGCGGCCAGGTCGGCCTCGTCGTGGGCGCGCTGCTCCACCGGGCGGCGGTAGACCACCAGGCGCGCCGGCAGGCCACGCTCGGCCGGGAAGAGCCTGCCGAGCGGCACGCCGTGCTCCCACGGGGCAGGGTCGGAGGGCGGGACCTCCTCGACCGCCAGCTCGGCGCCCAGCGGGTGGCCGAGCCGTTCCTCGACCGTCTCGGCCGCGTCGAGGACGAGGTCGTCGAAGCGGTCGCGCCGGGAGACCATCACGGGCACCGGGGGCCACGCCAGGGGGCCCCTCAGCCCCCGGCCGCGTCGGTCCCTGCCCTTGCTCACGGGTCCGACACTATCCGCCCTTCGGCTCCTCGGAGTGGTGCCGCAGGTTTCTGGGGGACGGCGCCTAGAGTGTGGTCCCGTGACCGTCACCCGCCAGTGCTCCAAGACCACGTGCGCCCGTCCCGCCGCGTGGACGCTCACGTACGTCTACGCGGAGCAGACGGCGGTGCTGGGTCCGCTGGCGACCCACGCCGAGCCGCACTCCTACGACCTCTGCGAGGAGCACGCCGGCCGGCTGACCGCACCCCGCGGCTGGGACGTCGTGCGCATCGACCTGCCCGAGGGGCACGTGCGCGCGCCCGCCGACGACCTGGCCGCGCTCGCCGACGCCGTGCGGGAGCACCGCGGCGGCGTCGTGCACGTGGAGGCGGGCGCCCGCGACGAGCAGGCGCGCGCCACGGTGACCGAGATCGCGCGCCGGGGGCACCTGCGGGTGCTCCGCGACCGCTGAGCAGCCGCAGCGGCCTGCGCGCCCGGGCCGGCGGACGCACCTCGGTAGGCTTGTCGCTCGTGAACTCCGTCGACCTCTCCGGGCTGGTCAAGGCCTACGACGTGCGCGGCACCGTGCCCGAGCAGCTCGACGGTCGGGTGGCGCGGGCGCTCGGCTCGGCGTTCGCCCAGGTGGTCGTGCTGCCGGAGGGGGAGCGCGGCGTCGTCATCGGGCACGACATGCGCGAGTCCTCGCCGGGGCTGGCGCGCGAGTTCGCCGAGGGCGTCGCCGGCCACGGGGTGGACGTGACGATGATCGGCCTGTGCTCCACCGACGGGCTCTACCACGCCAGCGGCTCGCTGGACCTGGCCGGGGCGATGTTCACCGCCAGCCACAACCCGGCGCGGTACAACGGCATCAAGCTCTGCCGGCGGGCCGCCCGGCCGGTCGGCCAGGAGTCCGGGCTGGCCGAGATCAGGGACCTGGCGCAGTGGCTGCTCGACCGGGGACACGTGCACGAGCTGACCACCGCCGGCCTGCCGGGGTCGATCACCGAGACCGACACGCTCGCCGACTACGCGGCATACCTGCGCTCCCTCGTCGACCTGCGCGGAGGGCGTCGGCTCAAGATCGTCGTGGACGCCGGCAGCGGGATGGCCGGGCTCACGGTGCCCGCGGTGCTGGACGAGGAGAGCCTGCCGGTGGAGGTGGTGCCGCTCTACTTCGAGCTGGACGGGACCTTCCCGCACCACGAGGCCAACCCGCTCGTCCCGGAGAACCTGCTCGACCTGCAGGCGGCCGTCGTCGAGCACGGCGCCGACCTGGGCCTCGCCTTCGACGGCGACGCCGACCGGTGCTTCGTCGTCGACGAGCGGGGTGCGGCGGTGAGCCCCAGCACGATCACCGCGTTGGTCGCCGACCGCGAGGTCGCCCGCGAGGTCGCCGCGGGACGCGACGCCGCCCAGGTGGCGATCGTGCACAACCTCATCGTGTCCTCCTCCGTGCCGGAGACGGTCGAGCGGGCCGGTGCCCGCGCCGTGCGGACCCGGGTGGGGCACAGCTTCGTCAAGTCGGTCATGGCCGAGCACGAGGCCGTCTTCGGCGGGGAGCACTCGGCGCACTACTACTTCCGCGACTTCTGGTACGCCGACACCGGGATGCTCGCCGCGCTGCACGTGCTCGCGGCGCTGGGCGGCCAGGAGCGGCCGCTGTCGGAGCTGGTCGCCGGCTACGACGTCTACGTGGGGTCGGGGGAGATCAACTCGACCGTGGCGGACGTGCCGGCCGCGACCGCGCGGGCCAGGGCCTGGGCCGAGGAGCAGGGGGCCGTCGCCGACACGCTCGACGGGCTGACGATGACCCGTTCTGGGACGCCGGCGTGGTGGTTCTCGCTACGACCGAGCAACACCGAGCCGCTGCTGCGGCTCAACGTGGAGAGCGCCGACCGCGCGACCATGGAGGAGGTCCGGGACACCGTGCTCGGGCTGGTACGACAGGAGAGCTGAGATGGCACGTCCGCAGTACGAGTCCTGGGTCCGCGAGATCCTGCGCTGCCCCGTCGGTGGCCACCGGCTGGTCGACGTGGAGGACGAGCAGGGCCGGCCCGCCCTCCAGTGCGCCGAGGACTGCGACGGGCCGGGACGGCGGCGCCGCTACCCGGTGACCGACGGGATCCCGGTGCTGCTCGCCGACGACGCCGTCGTCGTCACCGTCTGAGGGGGCCGCCGTGGCGCCCTACATCGACGAAGCGCTGCTCGACGACCCGGACGAGCTCGGCCGCAAGGACTCCCGCGGCACGCTGCGGGCGCTGGCCTCGGCCGGCGCCCAGGTGCGCGAGGCCCTCCACCTCGGGCGCGAGGCCGGGATCGACCGGCTGGCCGAGGAGGAGCGGCCCCGCTCGGTCCTCGTCGCCGCGGTCGGGGGCAGCGCCCTGGTCGCGGAGGTGCTCGAGCTGCTGGCGGAGCCCGGCTCGCCGGTGCCGGTGCAGGCGCGGCGCAACCTGCCGCTGCCCGGCTGGGTCGGGCCGCTGGACCTCGTCGTGGCGGTCTCCCTCTCCGGCCGGGCGCAGGGCCCGCTGGCCGTCGCCGCGGAGGCTGCCCGTCGCGGCGCCTCGCTGCTGACCGTGGGCGCGGACGACTCGCCGCTGGCCGACGTCTCCCGGCGGGCCAGGGGCATCCACGTGGGCGTCGGGCGCCACCGGATCAGCTCGCGCACCGCCCTCTGGACGCTGCTCACCCCGGTCCTGGTCGGAGCGGACCGTCTGGGGCTCCTCGAGGCGCCCGAGGGCGTCCTGGGGGCCGTCGCCGACCGGCTGGACGAGCGTGCGACCGAGCTGCGCCCGTCGTCGGAGTCGTTCGTCAACCCGGCCAAGCTCCTGGCGCTGCAGCTGGCCGAGACCGTCCCCGTGGTCCTCGGCGACGGTCCGCTCAGCGGAGTGGCGGCGCAGCGCGCCTCGTCGATGCTCGCCCGCACCGCCCGGATCCCGGCGCTGTGCGGCGAGCTGCCGGACGCGGCCAGCAGCATCGTGGCCTGCTTCGACGGGCCCTACACCACGGTCGGCGGACATCGCCCCGGCACCTACGACGACCGCCGCATCCGGCTGGGGGACATCGACACGAGCAGCTGGGAGCCGCACCACTTCTCCGAGCCCGAGGGCGAGCTGATGGAGCGGCCCCGGGGTCCCGAGGGGACGGCGGGCGACGACATCTTCGCCGACCCGTTCCTGGACGGGCCGTCGCTGCCGAGACTGGGTCTGCTCATGCTGCGCGACGCACCCGCCGACCCGCCGACGCGGGAGTGGCAGCAGGCGGAGACGCTCACCGAGGCGGTGCTCACGACGGCGCGGGACGCCGGGGCGCGCGTCATGGAGGTGCGTGCCGGCGCCGGAGCCCCGGTGGTCCGGCTCGCCGACCACATCGCGATGGTCGACTTCGCGGCCACCTATCTGTCGATCGGTCTCGGTCTCGACCCGTCGGTCAGCCCGCACGTCGCGGACCTGCGGGACCGGACGAGCTGACGCTCGGGGCGGCGCGGCGCGCAGGCCGGAGCACCGGCGGTGCCGCACCCCAGCGGCGTCCGCACGCCCGGCGCCCCCCTCAGCAGGCCTCGTCCTCCCCGCCCCGGTCGGTGTCCTGGCAGAGCTCGTCCTCACCGGCCATCTGCTCCGCGAGCAGGTCGTCGACCTCGGCCCACGCCTCCTCCGCGACCTCCGCGAGCGCGCCCGGCCCGGCCCTCCACCACGGCTGACGGGCGCCGTGGGCACGGGCACCGAGGTCGTCCGTCGTGTCCAGCAGGGGCGGCGGCTGGGAGTAGGCGGTCTGGCCGTAGCGGGTGCGGACCCGCACCGCCCGCGAGCCGTCGGCCGCCGTCACCTCCTCGGTGCTCAGCTCCTCGGCCTCCTTGTCCAGGTTGCACGCCCGGCACAGCCCCTGCCCGTTGCCCGTCGTGGTGACACCGCCGTCCCGGGCGCGCTCCACGTGGTCGACGTCCTGGATCGGCGCGGTGCAGTAGGGCATCGCGCACACCTGGTCGCGGGTGAGCACGAACCGGCGCAGCGGCCCGGAGAACAGCCGGCGGCCGGGGTCGAGGTCGGCCAGGGTGGAGTCGACCGGGTCGAGCACCAGCCGTCTGACCCAGGCCCTCGCCGCCGACACCTCGCCCTCGCGGGTGCTGCCCAGCGCCGCGATCATCCGGGCCAGCGCGGCGGGCAGGGGGCCGTAGCCCGGGACACGGGCGCTGTCACCGCCGTCCGCCAGGAGCGCCCGGTCGCTCATGACCAGGCCGATCTCCACCGGGAAGCCCTGCTCGACGGGGTCGACGCCCGTGACCAGGTGCACGAGCCGGTCGGCGCACAGCTGCTGCTTCGTCCGCTCGTCCCCGGAGGCCCTGGCCGCGGCGGCGTGCTCGGTCAGCGCCTTGTGCACCGCCACCCCCTCGCCCAGCGGGAGCAGCGCGCAGAGCCGCACCATGCCCTCGGGGGCCGGCCGGACCGAGACGAACCGGTCCTTCACCGCCCTGGCGTGCCGGGCCAGGAAGCCGCGCTTGTCCGCCTCGTAGGCCAGCGCGGCGGCGCGCTTCTGCAGGCGCCCCTCCGAGCAGCTGCCGAGCGTCGGCTCCAGGCCCTCGTCCACCCGCCGCGCCTGCTCGTCGGTCAGCTCCTTGGTCTCCTTGACCACCAGGGTGGCGGCCCACTCGCTGACCCGGCCCGACCGGAAGGCCGCCAGGGTGTGCGGCAGCCGGTCGTGCAGGGCCTTCGTCAGCTCGATGAGGCTGCGCGAGCGCTGTGGGGAGACCCTGCGCGCCATCGTCAGCTCCAGGGTCACGCCCTCCCGCTCCCGCCGCCGGTGGCCCATCTCCCCGGCGCTCGCCTGCCGGTCGAGCGCGGCCTGCTCGTGCAGGTCGAGCGTCACCGCGGCCTGCGCGCCGGCGCAGACGTTCTTGAGGGTCTCCAGCTCGGAGATGAGGCTGACGCGCTCCTCCTGCGACATCGCCTGCCCCTCGCCGGCCAGCCGCTCGGTCAGGTTGCGCACCTGGACCAGCAGCTCCGGCGTCGAGCCCGCCAGGCGCAGGCCGGGCTCGGGAAGCACCGCGACCGCGGCCCCTCCTGTCGTCGCGCCTCCCGGCGGCGCCCCGCCCCGTGGTGACCCGCCCGGCGGAGCCGGTCCGCCTCCTGATGCGATCGACATACCGCACACCCCTCCTCGGCGCCTCCGGCCGGCGCCTCCCGCCGTCCGGTCCATCTGCTCCGCACGCTAGGGGAGACCACCGACAGACCCGCTGACCTGGGAGGACGCGCTCACACGACCGGCTCGGGCGACTCCAGCACCTGCCGCAGCAGGGGCGTGGTCGCCCCGACCGCGAGCCGCACGACCAGCAGCCCCAGCCCGAGGGCACCGACGACGGCCAGCAGCGTCAACGGGTCCAGGACGAGCGCGGCCCCGGTCAGCGGCAGGACCGTGACCGCACCGGCGACGGCGGACACCAGGCAGACGGTGAACAGCGGGCGCAGGACGACCTGGCGCCGTGTCCGCTCCAGCTGCGCCCGCGGCGTGCCGAGCCGGTCCAGCGCCACGTACAGGTCCCGCCGGTCGAAGACCTCGGCGGCGGCGTGCACCGTGATCGAGGCGGCCAGCGTGGCGAAGGCGATCGCGATCGTCAGCAGGATCCCGGTCCGCAGGTCGTCGGTCAGCATGACGTCGGCAGGGCTCCGGTCGCCGGCCGCGGTGAGGTTGGCCAGCGCCAGTCCTGCCCCGACGATCACGCTGACGTAGGAGACCATCGCCACGCCGCTCACCTGGCGCCACACGGCACGGGGGTCGTCGAGGACGGTCCGGGCGGCCAGCAGCCGTGTCACCGCGCCGGGGCCGGAGCCGCCCCTGCGCACCGAGCGGCGGGACAGCAGCCGCAGCAGCCAGGGGCCGTGGACGTTGAGCACGGCCAGTCCCGCGCCGAGCATCCCGACGACCACCAGGACGGCCACCAGCAGGGAGCCCGCCGCACCGAGGGAGCGCCCGGCCAGCGAGATGGCGCCGATCACCACCAGCGCCACGACCGCGCGGACCCAGTGCGCACCGGCCGGCAGCTCGCGGGTGCGCACGCCCAGCGGGGTGATCGCGACCTTCTGCAGGCCCAGGGCCGCTGCGACCACCGCCGTGCCGACGAGCACGGCGATGGTGAGGAACGCCACGGGCAGGGAGGGGACCACGGCGGCGGTGCCGATCGGCCCGCCCACGAACCTGACGGTCCCGACCAGCGGCGCTAGGACGAGATGGCCGACCACGCCGACCAGCACGCCCGCGAGCGCCAGCCCGCCGGCCTCCAGGACGCTGAGGCGGACGAGGAGGCGCCGGGGCGCGCCGAGCAGCCGCATCGAGGAGAGCCGGGTGTCCCGGCGACGCGTCGACAGGCGGACGGCCGAGCCGCAGAGGGCCAGAAGCGGGACGGCGAGGACGACCAGCGCGACGCACGCGAGCGCCGCGTACACCCCCTGGTAGGAGCTGTCCACGCCGACCTCGTCCAGCCGCAGGAAGAACTCGGCGCCTCCCGCGACGGTGAGGGTCAGGGCGGTCACGACCGCGAAGGCCGCGACCGGGAGCAGCCGGCTGCGCCGGTCCGCAGGGCCGCCGCGCAGCAGGAGAGGCGCGAGGTCGCGCAGCCGCGCCCGACCGGTCAGGTCGGGGGTATGCAGCTGGGTCGCCGCGGCGTTCATCGCCCGTCCCCGCGCACGAGGCCGTCGGCCAGGTGGACGACGCGGTCGCAGGTCTCGGCGACGAGGGGGTCGTGGGTGACGACGACCAGCGTCCGGCCGCGGTCCCGCGTGCTCGACAGGAGGGCGGACATGACCTCGCCCGACGTCGAGGAGTCCAGCGCGCCCGTGGGCTCGTCGGCGAAGACCACCACCGGGTCGGCGACCTGGGCGCGGGCGATCGCCACCCGCTGCTGCTGGCCGCCAGAGAGCTGGCCCAGACGTCGCTCCTCCAGGCCGGCCAGCCCCAGCGTCGCCATCCACCGCGCCGCCCGGGCCTGCGCGGCCCGGCGCTCGACGCCGCCGAGCATCAGCGGGAGGACGACGTTCTCGACGGCGGTCAGCTCGGGCAGCAGCAGCCCCTGCTGGAAGACGAAGCCGAAGCTGCGCAGCCGCACCGCCGCCCGCTCCTCGGCGTCCAGCCCGGCCAGGTCCAGCGACCCGTGCCGCGGGTCGTGCAGGACCACGGCCCCGGAGTCCGGCGCGAGGACGCCGGCCAGGCAGTGCAGCAGGGTGCTCTTTCCCGAGCCGGAGGCTCCCATCACGGCGACCGCCTCCCCGGGCCACAGCTCGATGCTGACGCCGGCGAGCGCCACGGTCGGGCCGTAGGTCTTGGTCAGGGCCCGGGCGCACAGCGCCGGACGTTCCGTCGTGCCGGGCGGGCCGGAGAAGGGGTGCTTGAGCTCTGTTCTCTCGATCATGCACCCACCGTCGGCCCGACGGGCGGCACCGGTCGTCCGATCGTCGGATGAACCAGCCCGCGGGCGGGTACGACCGGAGTCGTAGGGCCGCCGCGGGCCGCGCCGACGCCGTCCTACACTCGGGAGCGTGAGCAACGACGCCCGTGAGACCACCGACGACCCTGTCGCACGCCATACCCGCTCGGTCCGGGACCTGGAGCAGGGGATCGAGAAGGACTTCCAGCGCAACCTGTCCTACGGCGAGTACCTCGACCTGCACAAGGTGCTCGACGCCCAGCACCCCCGCGCGGTGCCGCCCCGCCACGACGAGCTGCTGTTCATCATCCAGCACCAGACCTCCGAGCTGTGGCTCAAGCTCATGCTCCACGAGCTCAGCTCGGCCCGCGAGCTGGTCCGCAGCGACGACCTGCAGCCCGCGCTCAAGCGGATCGCGCGGGTCAAGCACATCCAGCACACGCTCGCCGAGCAGTGGTCGGTGCTGGCCACCCTCACCCCCAGCGAGTACGCCCAGTTCCGCTCCTTCCTGGCGACCGGTTCGGGCTTCCAGTCCTGGCAGTACCGCGCCGTCGAGTTCTCCCTGGGCAACAAGAACCCGGACATGCTGCGCGTCTTCGAGCACGACCGCCGGGTCCACGACGACCTGGAGCGGCTGCTGCACGAGCCGAGCCTCTACGACGAGGTGCTGCACTGGCTGGCCCGCCGCGGCCACCCGGTGCCGCAGGAGGTGCTCGACCGCGACGTCACCCAGCCCTACGAGGCCCACGAGGGCGTCGTCGACGTCTTCGCGGCCGTCTACGAGGACCCGGCCCACCACTGGGTCGAGTACCACGTCGCCGAGGACCTCGTCGACGTCGAGGACAACTTCCAGGTATGGCGCTTCCGCCACCTCAAGACCGTCGAGCGCATCATCGGGTCCAAGCGGGGGACCGGCGGGTCCTCGGGCGTGCCCTTCCTGCGTAGGGCCCTCGACCTCACCTTCTTCCCCGAGCTCTACGACGTCCGGGCGAGGGTGCAGGACGTCACCGCGGACGGCTACCACGGAGGAGACGCGTCGTGAGCGCACCGACGACCGGGCAGCGGACGCCGACGCGGGCCGCCGCGGAGGCCCTGGACGCGGCCGACCCGCTGGCCGCCTACCCCGACCGGTTCGAGCGCGCCGAGGGCGTGGTCGCCTACTTCGACGGCAACTCCCTGGGCCGTCCGGTCGCCGGCGCCGCCGAGGAGATGGCCCGCTTCGTCCGCGAGGACTGGGGCACCCGGCTGATCCGCAGCTGGGACGAGGGCTGGATGACCTGGCCCGAGGACCTCGGCGACCTGATCGGGCGCGCCGCGCTCGGCGCCGGTCCCGGCCAGACGGTCGTGGCAGACTCCACCACCGTCCTGCTCTACAAGATGCTGCGGGCGCTCGCCGACCACCAGGTCGCCCTCGACCCCGCCCGCACCGAGATCGTCCTGGACCGGGACAACTTCCCTACCGACCGCTACGTCGCCGAGGGGGTCGCCGCCGAGCGGGGTATGACGCTGCGCTGGATCGACGTGGACCTCGCCGCCGGCGTCACGCCCGACCAGGTGGCCGCCGTGGTCGGCGACCGGACCGCGGTCGTGCTCCTGTCCCACGTGGCCTACCGCTCCGGCTGGGTCGCCGACGCCGAGGAGATCACCCGGATCGTGCACCGGGCGGGCGGCATGGTGCTCTGGGACACCTGCCACTCGGCCGGGTCGGTGCCGGTGCGCGCCGACCGGTGGCGGTGGGACGCCGCGATCGGGTGCGACTACAAGTACCTCAACGGCGGCCCGGGAGCACCCGCGCACGCCTACCTCGCGGCCCGGCTGCACGACATACCGACCCTGCGCCAGCCGGTCCAGGGCTGGATGGGACGGTGCGAGCCGTTCCAGATGGCGCAGGGCTACCACCCCGAGCCGGGCATCCGCTCGCTCGTCAGCGGCACCCCGCCGGTCGTCGGCATGGTGCCGGTGCGGATGGGCGTGCAGATGCTCGCCGAGGCCGGGATCGAGGCGGTCCGCGCCAAGTCGCTGCGGCTGACCGACCTGGCCTGGTCGGTCGTGGAGTCGTGGCCGGAGCGGCTCGGCGTCACGATCGCCAGCCCGCGGGCCCACGAGCGCCGCGGCGGCCACATCACCCTCAGGCACCCCGGCTTCGCCGACATCAACCGGCGCCTGTGGCGGCGCGGCGTCATCCCCGACTTCCGCGCCCCCGACGGGCTGCGGATCGGCCTGGCGCCGCTGTCGACCCGGTTCACCGAGGTGTGGGACGGCCTGCTCGCCGTGCGCGAGGAGCTCGAGCGGCTCGGGTGAGGTGAGCGTGCCGGCCTGGGTGCTGCACGTCGACCTCGACCAGTTCATCGCGGCGGTCGAGGTGCTGCGCCGCCCCGAGCTGGCCGGTCGTCAGGTCGTCGTCGGGGGCCGGGGCGACCCGACCGAGCGCGGCGTCGTCGCGACCGCCTCCTACGAGGCGCGCGAGCGCGGCGTCGGCTCCGGTATGCCGTTGCGCGTCGCCGCCCGCCGGGCGCCGGACGCCGTCTTCCTGCCGGTCGACAAGCCCGCCTACGAGGCCGCCTCGGAGCAGGTGATGGCGGTGCTGCGCTCCGTGCCCGGCGTGCAGGTGCAGGTGCTCGGCTGGGACGAGGCCTTCGTCGGCGCGAGCACCGACGACCCCGAGGCGCTGGCGCGCCGGCTCCAGGAGGAGGTCCTGGCCGCCACCCGGCTGCACTCCACCGTCGGGATCGGGGACACGACGGTGCGCGCCAAGGTGGCCACCGGCTTCGGCAAGCCGCGAGGGGTCTTCCGGCTCACGCGGGAGAACTGGCTGGCGGTGATGGGAGGGCGACCCACGCGCGAGCTGTGGGGGATCGGCCCCAAGGTCACGGCGCGGCTGGCGGGCCACGGCATCACGACCGTGTCCGAGCTGGCGACGGCGGACCCGGAGGTGCTGGTCGGGGAGTTCGGCCCGCGCATGGGTCCGTGGTACCGGCAGCTCGGCCGCGGCGAGGGCGCCCGCGAGGTCGACCCCAGTCCGTGGGTGGCTCGCGGCCACAGCCGGGAGCGCACCTTCCAGGAGGACATCAGCGGGACGGCGCGGGTGCGCGAGGAGGTCGCCGGCCTCGTCGCCGCGGTCCTCGACGACGTCGCCGCCGAGGGGCGTCCGGTCGTCCGGGTCACGCTCAAGGTCCGCTACGCGCCCTTCCTCACCCGCAGCCACGGGCGCAAGGTGGCCCCGACGCACGACCGGGAGGCGGTCACCGGCACCGCCCTCGACCTCGTCGACCGGGTCGACCCGGGGAGGCCGGTGCGCCTGCTCGGGGTGCACCTGGAGATGGCCCTGCCCGAGGGGGCCCGCGAGGGGACCACGCCCACGCGCGGGGCGTGGTGAACCAGGATCTAGGCTGGGTCGCCGTGAGCGACAGCACCCATTTCGACCTCGTCATCGTCGGCAGCGGCTCGGGCAACTCGCTCGTCACCCCCGAGCTGGAGTCCTGGCGCACCGCCGTGGTCGACCGCGGCGTCGGCAGCGTCGGCGCCTTCGGCGGCACCTGCCTCAACGTCGGCTGCATCCCCACCAAGATGTTCGTCTACGCCGCCGACGTGGCCCGCACCGTGGCCGACGCCGGACGGTTCGGCATCGACGCCACGCTCGACGGCGTGCGCTGGCGCGACGTCCGCGACCGGGTGTTCGGCCGGATCGACCCGATCAGCGAGGGCGGGCGCGACTACCGCGTGGAGGCCGACCACACCGAGGCCTACCTCGGCCAGGCGAGGTTCGTCGGCGACCGCGAGCTCGAGGTGGAGATCACCCGCCCCGGCGGCCACCACGAGGTCGGCAGCCTGCAGCGGATCACCGGGGACCAGGTGGTCGTCGCCACCGGCTCGCGGCCCCGCGTCCCGGAC
>QEUR01000038.1 GCA_003577095.1 Acidobacteriota bacterium | reverse complement strand
GCCCCGACCGAGCTCGGCTTCCCAGCGGGCGCGCACCTGCGGGTCCGTCGGCGGGATCTCCAGCCGGTCCAGGAGCGCCCGCACGTAGAGCCCCGAGCCGCCCACGACGACCGGCACCGCTCCCCTGGCGCGCACCGCGGCGAGGTCGGCGCGCGCCTGCTCCTGGTAGGCGGCGAGGCTCGCCTCCTGCGTCACCTCCAGGACGTCCAGCTGGTGGTGGGGTATGCCGTGCCGCTCCGCCTCGGTCAGCTTGGCCGTGCCGACGTCCATCCCGCGGTAGAGCTGCGAGGCGTCGGCGTTGACCACCTCGCCCCCGAGCTCGGCCGCGAGCGCGACGCCGAGGTCGGACTTGCCGGTGGCCGTGGGGCCGACCACGGCGACGACCGGCCGCTCGCCACGGCGCGCCGACGACGCGCGGTGGTCGGGGTCCGAGGGCGGGGCGGGCACGTCTGCCATCCTGTCATCGTCCGCCGGGCAGCCGGACGGACAACACGGCCTGGGGCGACGTGGCTCCCGGCGACCGTTCGACCCGGAGGAAACCATGACCGACCAGCCCCACCAACCCGGCACCGCGCCGGAGCCCCGGCCCAGCAGCCCGTCCGGCGTCGGAGGGTTCTTCAAGGCGCTCTTCGACCTCGACTTCGACACCTTCGTCACCCCGGTGATCGTTAAGATCGTCTACCTCGTCGGGATGGTCCTCATCGGGCTGGTGTCGCTGTTCCTCTTCCTCACCTCTTTCCGGCACTTCGGCGGCGGCCTGTTCGCCAACCCGCTGCTCGGCATCGTGCAGCTCGTCGGGGCACCGCTGCTCGGCATCTTCTACCTGGCGTTCTTCCGGATGAGCCTGGAGCTCTACTACGCGGTCATCCGGCTCAGCGAGGACGTCCACCACGGCCGGGGCCGCCTCTGATCCCGGCTGGTCCCGGTTGCCCGCCGGGCCACCCCGGTGCACGCTGACACCCATGAGCGCGAGCACCAGCACCCCGCGCGAGGACGACCAGGGCACGTTCGTCGGAGGCAGCTTCGGCCCCGACGACGAGGGCCGCTTTGGCCAGGAGGGCGACGAGCGGCTCTTCGCCGCAGGGCAGGGCCCGACCGCGGAGGCAGAGGACGTGGGGTCCGCCGACCTCGGGTCCGAGGACGTCGAGGGCACAGAGAGCACCTCCGACGTCGAGGGGACCGGCGACGGGGTCCCACCCGGCGAGCGCAACGCACCGGTCTGACCCGCCCGGGGCCCTCACCCCATACCCTGTCGGTCATGCCGCAGACCCCGATCGAGGTCCACATCATCGCCGACTCGACCGGCGACACCGCGGCGCGCGTCGCGCGCGCCGCCGCGGCGCAGTACGCCGGCTACGACGTGCGCATCATCCGGCACCCCCGGCAGTCCACCGCCGACGGGCTGCACGACGCCTTCGCCCGGATGCAGCCGGAGCGGGCGCGCACGGTCGTCTTCTCGACCGTCGTGGACGAGGCGCTGCGCCGGCTGGTGGCCCAGCTGTGCACCGAGCGCGGGCTGCCGCACGCCGACCTGCTGGAGCCGGCGGTCGGGGCGCTGCGGGAGGCGACCGGCCGCGACCCCTCGCGGGTGGTGACGCCGGTGGGCGTCAGCGAGGACTACTTCAAGCGGGTCCAGGCGATGGAGTTCGCGATCGCCAACGACGACGGCCACCTGTCCAACCACCTGCGCGAGGCCGACATCGTGCTCGTCGGGGTCAGCCGCTCGGGCAAGACGCCGCTGTCGATGTACCTCGGCTACCTGGGCTACAAGACCGCCAACATCCCGCTCGTGCCCGGCATCCCGGCCCCCGAGCAGCTCTTCCAGGTGCAGCGGTGGAAGATCGTCGGCCTGACCATCGACCCGGAGCGGCTGGTGGAGATCCGTAGCCGCCGGGTGCGCGCGATGGGCTCGCACGCGCTCCAGCGCGACGGCTACACCGAGCTGGTCCGGATCTTCGACGAGCTGGACGAGGTGACGGATGTCCAGCGCAGTCTCGGCTGCCCGGTCATCGACACCACCAACCTGGCCCTGGAGGAGGCTGCCGGGCGCGTCATCGAGCTGGTCCAGAAGCGCAAGGAGGCCGCGGCGGGCAGGTGAGCGCCCGGACGATAATGTTCGGGGCGAGAGGGCCACCAGGGCAGGAGCCCCGGGCGTATCGAAGGAGAGCGGACCGAGATGAGCCAGACCACCTACCTCTACGACATGTCCGAGGGCGACGCGACCATGCGCGCCCTGCTCGGCGGCAAGGGGGCCAACCTCGCCGAGATGAAGCGCCTGGGCATCCCCGTGCCGGACGGCTTCACGGTGAGCACCGAGGCCTGCGTGGCCTCGATGGAGGCGGGGGGCGAGTGGCCCGAGCACCTGTGGGAGGACGTGCTCGCGGCGCTGGAGCGGCTCGAGGAGCGCACCGGGCGCACGCTGGGCGGGGCGGACAAGCCGCTGCTGGTCTCGGTGCGGTCCGGGGCGGTCGTGTCCATGCCGGGGATGATGGACACCATCCTCAACCTGGGCATCGGCGACGACACCGTGGAGGCGCTGGCCGCGGAGTCGGGCAACCCGCGGTTCGCCTGGGACTCCTACCGCCGCTTCCTGCAGATGTACGGCGAGGTGGTCGAGGGCGTGGCCCCCCACGTCTACGAGGACGAGCTGACCGCCCTCAAGGCCCGCCGCGGGGTCGAGCAGGACACCGACCTGAGCGCCGAGGACCTGCAGGAGCTGGTCGCGACCTACAAGGACGTCTCCCGCCGGGAGCTGGGCCGCGACCTGCCGAGCGACCCGCGCGAGCAGCTGCGCGGGGCCGTGGACGCCGTCTTCCGCTCCTGGGACACCCCGCGGGCCAGGGTCTACCGCAAGGCCAACGACATCCCCGACGACCTGGGCACCGCCGTCAACGTCATGCAGATGGTCTTCGGCAACCTGGGCGACACGTCCGCGACCGGCGTCTGCTTCACCCGCAACCCCTCCACCGGCGCGCACGAGCTCTACGGCGAGTTCCTGCTCAACGCCCAGGGCGAGGACGTCGTCGCCGGCATCCGCACCCCGCGCGAGCTGTCCGAGATGGAGCAGGTGCTGCCCGAGGCCTACGCCCAGCTGCTGCAGACGATGAAGGACCTCGAGGCGCACTACAAGGACATGCAGGACATCGAGTTCACCGTCGAGGACGGCAAGCTCTACCTGCTGCAGACCCGCAACGGCAAGCGCACCGCCGCCGCCGCGCTGCGGGTGGCCCGCGACATGGTCGAGGAGGGCGTGGTGACCCGCGAGGAGGCGCTCTCCCGCATCGCCCCCAGCCAGCTCGACCAGCTCCTGCACCCCGCGATCGACCCCGACCACGGCAAGGAGCCGCTGACCCGCGGCCTGCCCGCCTCCCCCGGCGCGGCCGTCGGGGCGGTCGTCTTCGACGCCGACACCGCCGCCGAGCGCGGCCGAGCGGGCGAGCCGGTCGTGCTCGTCCGCTACGAGACCACCCCCGACGACATCCACGGCGTCATCGGCGCCCAGGGCGTGCTCACCGCCCACGGCGGCATGACCTCGCACGCGGCGGTCGTCGCCCGCGGCATGGGCAAGCCCTGCGTGGCCGGCGCCCAGGGCATCCGGATCAACACCGCCGAGAGGACGCTGACCGTCGGCGGGACCGTCTTCGCCGAGGGCGACGTCATCACCCTCGACGGGTCGACCGGCGACGTCTACGGCGAGGCCCTGGAGCTGGTGCCGCCGCAGATCAACGAGGACTTCAGCGCGATCGTCGGCTGGTCCGACGAGATCCGCCGCCTCGGCGTGCGCGCCAACGCCGACACCGCCGAGGACGCCGCCAGGGCGCGCGAGCTGGGCGCCGAGGGCATCGGCCTGTGCCGCACCGAGCACATGTTCATGGCCGCCGACCGGCTCCCGGCCGTGCGCGACATGATCCTGGCCGAGTCGGTCGAGGACCGGGCCGAGGCCCTGGAGCGGATCCTGCCGATGCAGCAGGAGGACTTCGAGGGCATCTTCGCCGCGATGAAGGGCCTTCCGGTCACGGTGCGCCTGCTCGACCCGCCGCTGCACGAGTTCCTGCCCGACCTCGTCGAGCAGTCGCTGCTCGTCCAGCGCCTCGAGCTCACCGGCGGCGACGCCGACGAGCTGGCCTCCGCGCGGGCGCTGCTCGCCCAGGTCAAGCGGCTGCACGAGCAGAACCCGATGCTCGGCACCCGCGGCTGCCGGCTGGGGATGCTCTACCCAGAGATCCCCGAGATGCAGACCCGCGCGATCGTGCGCGCGGCCCTGGCGGTCCGCGAGCGCGAGGGCGAGACCGCGCAGGTGGAGATCATGATCCCGCTGGTGGCCTACGCCAGCGAGCTCCAGGCGCACCGCGAGGTCGTCGAGCGCACGGTCGCCGACGAGCTCGAGGCCGCCGGCGCGCAGCTGGAGGTCCGGGTCGGCACGATGGTCGAGCTGCCCCGCGCCGCGATCGTGGCCGACCAGATCGCCGAGCACGCCGACTTCTTCTCCTTCGGCACCAACGACCTGACCCAGACCGGGATCGGGATCAGCCGCGACGACGCCGAGGGTGGCTTCCTGTCCGCCTACGTCGCCGACGAGGTCATCCCGAGCAACCCGTTCGAGTCGATCGACCGTGACGGGGTCGGCGGCCTGGTGCGCATCGGCACCGAGCGCGGCCGCGCCACCAAGCCCGACCTCAAGGTCGGCGTGTGCGGCGAGCACGGCGGCGACCCCGCCTCGATCACCCTCTTCGAGGAGCTCGGGCTGAGCTACGTGTCCTGCTCGCCCTACCGCGTGCCGATCGCCCGCTTCGCGGCGGCCCGCGCCGTGCTGGACGCCCGGCAGAAGGGGTGACCTCCGCCCCCGTCGGACGCGGCCGGGTCCACGCCGACCTGGCCGCGCTCGGCGGCTTCTTCGCCCTCGCGGCCCCGCCCCCTCCGGGCGGCGACGCGGTGCCGTGGACGCAGGTGCTCGCCGACGACGCGCTCACCGCCCGCTTCGCCGCCGTGCGCGTCGCCCTCGCCGCCGGCAGCCGGCTGCCGGTGGAGGAGGTGGACCCCAAGGTCGCCGTCTCCGCCGCCCAGGTCTCGCTCGCCTCCCGGCTGTGGTCGGTCGCCCTCGCCGGCGCGGTCCTGCACGGCTGGGTGCCCGACCTCTCCCCCGCCAACCTGGTGGCCTCGCCGGTCCACCGGGGCGAGGTCCCGCTGGGGGTCCGGGACCCTGCAGCGGGGTATGCCGTGCCGGCCGTCGCCGGGGACGCCGCGGACGCGGCTTCGGTCGTCTCCGGCACGGTGGTCCCGTCGCTGGGGCTGCTCGCCGACGCCTGCGCCCGCACGGGACGCACGCCCCGCAGGGTGCTGACGAGCAACGCGACGTCCGCCCTCGTCGGCGGGGCCCGGGTGCTCGCCCGGGCCCGGCCGGGGCACGGCGCCGACGCGTGGGCGCTGGCCCGGGCGCTGCTGGAGCGTCCGGAGGTCGCCGAGGGCGGCTCGCGGGTCGCCGCCGCCACCCTGCCCGCCGGTACCGGCGGCGCCATGGAGCACGACGCGGAGGCTTTCCTGCGCTCGGGCTGCTGCGTCTTCTACCGGCTGCCGGGGCACGGCCTGTGCCCGGACTGCGTGCTCGCACCGTCCCGTGCCGACGAGGTCACGCCCGGCCACTGACCGCCACCGGCGGAGCGGCGCACGTCATACCGCGAACGGCGGCGCCGGCTCAGCGCGGGCGCACGCTTCCAGTGCCTGCGGCCTCGTCCCAGGCGTAGACCTGCACGCCGTCGACGTAGGTGCGCAGCACCCGCGAGCTCAGCGCCAGCGGGTCGCCGGACCAGAGCACGACGTCGGCGTCCTTGCCCGGTGTGATGGAGCCCACCCGGTCCTCGACCCCGAGCACCCGCGCAGGGTTGAGGGTCACCGCGCGCAGGGCGGCGTCGCGGTCCATGCCGTCGCGGACCGCCAGCGCGACCTGGGTGATGAGGTACTCGATCGGGACCACGGGGTGGTCGGTGATGATCGAGACCTCCACGCCGGCCCGGTGCAGGATGCCGGGCGCCCGCAGGGAGCGCTCGCGCACCTCGACCTTGGAGCGGCTGACGATCAGCGGGCCGTAGAGGACCGGGACCTGCTTCTCCGCGAGCAGGTCGGCCAGCAGGTAGCTCTCGGTCCCGTGGTCCAGGACGAGGCGGTAGCCGAACTCGTCGGCCAGCCGCAGCGCGGTCGCGATGTCGTCGGCGCGGTGGCAGTGCTGGCGCCACGGGATCTCCCGGTCCAGCACCTTCACCAGGGTCTCGCTGACGAGGTCGGCGTCGACCGGCGTGCCCTCGGCCGCGCCGACCCGCGCCTGGTAGGAGCGCGCGGCCGCGAACGCCCGGCGCAGCACCAGCGCGACGCCGAGGCGCGTGGAGGGCGTCTTCTTCTGCTCCCCGTAGACCCGCTTGGGGTTCTCCCCCAGGGCCGACTTCACCCCGGTGGGGTTGCGAAGCACCATCTCGTCGACGTATCGCCCGTAGGTCTTCAGGGCCACCCCCTGGCCACCGATCGGGTTGCCCGACCCGGGGTTGACGTTGACCGTGGTGACCCCGCCCATGAGCGCGTCGTCGAAACCCCGCTCACGGGGGTTGATGGCGTCGACCGCCCGGGCGGCCGCCATGACCGGGTCGGTCATCTCGTTGGTGTCCTGGCCGGCCCAGCCCTCACCCTCCTCCCACACGCCCAGGTGCACGTGCGCGTCGACCAGGCCCGGCAGCAGCCACCCGCCGCCGGCGTCGACCACCTCGGCGTCCCCGGGCACGGCCACCTGGTCACGGCCGCCGACCGACTCGACGCGGCCGTCACGCAGCACGACGACGCCGTCCTCCAGCGGGTCCCCGTCGATCGGCACGACGCGGGCTCCGACGAGGGCGGTGGGGCGGTCCTGGGTCATCTGGCAGCTCCTCTGCTCCGGGGGGTGGGCGTCGGCCCTCGACGTCCGCCGTCCACCCTACGCACCGACGAGTGTGATGGATCCCTCACCTACCGGCGCGTGATGGGCCACCGGAATCTCTTGTGCTCGCCGTGCGGCCTCTGGGAAGATAGGGAACACTGTGCTGATGCGGCGCGTTGGCACGGACGAGCGTGAGACGACCTCTCCCCTGCGAGGTGGTCGAGACCGATACACCGACGTGTCGCCTGCCGAACCGGTGGCGGACCGACGGTCCCCGGACGGCACGGTGACGATGACATGCTGCCCGGGCCCCGGGCGCACAACCGAGGAGCACGACTGATGGACTGGCGCGATCGCGCAGCCTGCTTGGACGAGGACCCCGAGCTGTTCTTCCCGATCGGCAACACGGGCCCCGCCCTGCAGCAGATCGAGGAGGCGAAGGCGATCTGCCGCACCTGTCCCGTGATCAACGAGTGCCTCAAGTTCGCCCTGGAGAACGGCCAGGACGCCGGTGTCTGGGGCGGCCTGTCCGAGGACGAGCGGCGCGCGCTCAAGCGCCGCAAGGCCCGCGCCCGCCGCGCCGGCTGAACCCTGCCGCCGCGTGCGGGACCGCGCCTGGGCGCCCGCCCAGGGGCCAGAGGGCACTGATCAGGCGTAGGACCCCGAGCGCAGCCGGACGGTGAAGCGCACGACGGTGCCGTGCGGCTCGGCCACCTCCCAGCTGATCTCCCCGCGCAGGTCGCTGATCAGCGCCTCGACGATCTGCATACCCAGGCCCGAGCGGTCCGGGCCCTCGGCGCCCTCGGGCAGCCCCTGCCCGTTGTCGCGGACCGTCACGTCGATGACGTCCTGCTCGCCCAGGCGGTAGCGCTGCGCCTCGACGACGACCCGCGGTGAGGGCCTGTCCTCCGGCGGCTCCTCACCGTCCCGGCGCTCCTCGAAACCGTGCTCGACGGCGTTGTGCACCAGCTCGGCCAGCACCATCGCCAGGTGCGTGGAGTCCTCGGCCATCATCCGCCCGAAGGAGCCGCGCAGCTCGGTGGCCACGACGCTGCGGGTCGAGGCGACCTCGACGGTGGCGCGCAGCACCCGCGCGGCGACCTCGTCGAACTCCATGTGCTCGGACATGCCCTGGCTCAGGGTGTCGTGCACGAGGGCCACCGTGGACAGCCGGCGCCCCGCCTCCGCGAGCGCCTCGCGGGCCCCGGAGTCATCCAGCCGGCGCGACTGGATGCGCAGCAGCGCCGCCACGGTCTGCAGGTTGTTCTTGACCCGGTGGTGGATCTCCCGGATCGTCGCGTCCTTGCTGAGCAGCTCGCGCTCGCGACGGCGGATCTCGCTCACGTCGCGCAGGAGCAGCAGCGCGCCGATGCGGGTGCCGCCGCGGGTCAGCGGCACGGCGCGCAGCGTCAGGTTGATGCTGCCGGTCTCGATCTCGGTGCCCCAGGGGGCCCGGCCGGTGAGCACGAGCGGCACGGCCTCGTCGATGGTCGTGCCCGGCAGCAGCCGGCTGGTGACGATCTCGGACAGGTCGGCACCGTTGACCTGGTCGGTGTGCCCGAGCCGCCGCAGCGCCGAGACGGCGTTGGGGCTGGCGTAGTCGATGAGCCCGTCGGCGGTCAGCCGCACCACGCCATCACCGACGCGGGGGGTGCCGCGTCCCACGCCGGTCGCGGCGCCCTCGATCGGGAAGCCGCCCTCGGCCACCATGCTGAACAGCTGCTGGCTGATCTGCAGGTAGTTGACCTCCAGGCCGCCCTGCTGGCGCATGTTCTGCAGGTCGGTATGGCGCACCAGCACGGCGATCGGGCGTCCGCCGTGGACGACGGGCACGTACTGCTCGCGGACGTAGCCGAGCTCCTCCGGCGTCACCGACCGGCCGGTGCGCAGCACCTCGCCCAGCCACCGCTCCCGCTCGGCCGTGGCGGCGGACCCGATGACGTCGTCGTGGTAGAAGTTGGGGCCCGTGGACGGCCGGGCATGCGCGGCCAGGAACCAGGGCGAGACGTGGGGGTCCTTCTCGTCGTCGGACCAGACCGGGATCCACAGCGTCAGGTCGGCGAAGGAGAGGTCGGCCACCATCTGCCAGTCCCCCACCAGGCGGTGCAGCCAGTCGACGTCCGCGGCGGACAGCGTCGTCCGGGAGAGGGTGTCACGCAGGGTCGGCACGGTGGCACTCTAACCCGCGCGCAGGGGTCCTTCCTGCGTGTCCGGGTCGGCACGAAGGAGGCCGCCGCGCCCCGGGACGTGGACGCGGCGGCCGATCGTGGGACCGGGGACCCGGTCAGTCGCCGGCTGCTCCCTGCCGCACCAGGCCACGGAGGGTGCGCAGCGCGACGGACAGCGGCGCCAGGTCCGGCCGGTCCATCTCGCCTACGGTGCGCAGCACCTGGCTCGTACGCGTCAGGGCGGCCCGGTTCTCGGCCATCCAGGCGTGGACCCGCTCCTCGGACACGGTGCCGTCGCTGGTTCGCTCGGCGATGGTGGCGGTCAGGCCGCGCATCACGCCGTAGATGTCGTCGCGCAGGGCGCCGCGGGCCAGCGAGGACCACCGGTCCTGGCGGGGCAGCTCGGAGACGTGCGTGAGCAGCGCGTCGAACCGGAACGCCTCGGAGACGCCGAAGTAGACGGCCGCGACCTCCTCCACGTCGCGGTCCATGTCCATGGCCAGCTCGGTGATGTCCAGCAGGGAGAAGCTGTCCAGGCAGGTGGCGTAGACGCGCGCCAGGTCCTCCGGCACGCCGCGCGAGGTCGCCCAGTCGGCCTGCCTGGCCATCCGCTCGTGCTCGCTGCCCTGGAGCAGGTCGGGCAGCACCGGCACGAGGCGGCGCACCGGCCCCGCGAACCGCTCGATCTCGGCGGTCATGCCGCCGCTGAGCGAGCGGTTGTGCAGGAACCACCGCACGGCGCGGTCGATGAGGCGCCGGAACTCCAGGTAGAGCTCGGACTGGGTCCCGGTGCCGACCTGGTTGTCGAGGGCCTCCACCGCGTCGGTGTAGCCGGCCAGCCCGAAGACCTCGCGCACCACGTGGAAGGCGCGGGCGATCTGCACCGGCGTCGCGCCGGTCTCGTCCACTGCCCGGTAGGCGAAGCTCACCCCGCCCCGGTTGACCATCGCGTTGGCCACCTCGTTGGCGATGATCTCCCGCCGCAGCGGGTGGTCGCTGAGGGTGCCGCCGCAGGCGTCGACGACCGGCGCGGGGAAGTAGTGGCGCACCACCGCGTCCATCGCCGGGTCGTCCGGCAGCGGGCTGTCGAGCAGCGCGTCCTTCAGGCCCAGCTTGGAGTAGGCGACGAGCACCGAGAACTCCGGGCTGGTCAGGCCCAGGCCCTCCCGCTCGCGGCGGTCCCACTCCTTGGCGTCGGGCAGGAACTCCAGCTCGGGGTCCAGGCCCGCGGTCTCGGAGAGGTAGTCGACGAGCCGACGGTGGACGGGGGCCATCATGCCGCCCTGGTGCCGTCCGTTGCCGAGCAGCACGTTCTGCTCGTAGTTGTGGCGAAGGACCTTGTCCGCAACGTCGTCGGTCATCGACTCGAGCAGCTCGTTGCGCTGCTCGAGGGTCATGCCCCCGTCCCGGACCAGGGGCGTCAGGGCGATCTTGATGTTGACCTCGTGGTCCGAGCTGTCGACGCCGGCGGAGTTGTCGATCGCGTCGGTGTTGATGTGGACGCCGGAGAGCGCCGCCTCGACCCGGCCGAGCTGGCTGAAGCCGAGGTTGCCGCCCTCACCGACGACCCGGACCCGCAGGTCGCGGCCGTCGACGCGGATCGCGTCGTTGGCGCGGTCGCCGATCTCGGCGTTCGTCTGCTGGGAGCTCTTGACGTAGGTCCCGATGCCGCCGTTCCACAGCAGGTCGACCGGCGCGCGCAGGATCGCGCGGAGCAGCTCGGCGGGCGTCAGGCTCGTCACGTCCTCGTCCAGGCCCAGCACCTGGCGCGCCTGCGGGCTGACCGGCACCGACTTGGCGGTGCGCGGCCAGACGCCGCCGCCCTCGCTGATGAGAGAGGTGTCGTAGTCGGCCCAGCTGGAGCGCGGCAGCTCGAACAGACGCTTGCGCTCGGCGTAGGACCGGGCCGCGTCCGGGGCGGGGTCGAGGAAGATGTGCCGGTGGTCGAAGGCGCCCACCAGGCGGATGTGCTCCGAGAGCAGCATCCCGTTGCCGAAGACGTCGCCGCTCATGTCGCCGATCCCGACGACGGTGAAGTCCTCCTCCTGGGTGTTCAGCCCCAGCTCGCGGAAGTGGCGCTTGACCGACTCCCACGCACCGCGCGCGGTGATGCCCATCTCCTTGTGGTCGTAGCCGGCCGAGCCGCCCGAGGCGAAGGCGTCGTCGAGCCAGAAGTCGTAGGACTGGGCGATGCCGTTGGCCAGGTCGGAGAAGGTGGCCGTCCCCTTGTCCGCGGCGACGACCAGGTAGGTGTCGTCCCCGTCGCGGCGCACCACCCGCTCCGGCGGCACGACGTCGCCGGCGACCCGGTTGTCGGTGATGTCGAGCATCCCCTGGATGAACGTGGTGTAGGCCGCCTTGCCCTCGGCGAGCCAGGCCTCCCGGTCCACGGATGGGTCGGGCAGCACCTTCGCGAAGAAGGCGCCCTTGGACCCGGTCGGGACGATGACGGCGTTCTTGACCATCTGCGCCTTCACCAGGCCGAGGACCTCGGTGCGGAAGTCCTCGCGGCGGTCGCTCCAGCGCAGGCCGCCGCGGGCGACGGCGCCGAAGCGCAGGTGGGAGCCCTCCACCCGCGGGGCGTAGACCCAGATCTCGTAGGCCGGCCGGGGCTCGGGCAGCATCGGCAGCTCGCTGGGCCGCAGCTTGAGCGAGACGTGCGCCTTGTGGCCGCCGTCCTCCTGCCGCTGGTAGAAGTTGGTGCGCAGGCTGGCCTCGACGACCGCCGCGCAGGTGCGCAGGATGCGGTCCTCGTCCAGGCTGGTCACCTCCTCCAGCTCCTGCTCGATCGTGGCCAGCAGCTCGGCGGCCCGCCCGTCCCGGCCCTCGGCGTCGAGGTCGAGGTCGGGGTCGAAGCGGGTGGCGAACAGGTCGACCAGCGCCCGCGCGACCGGCGGGTTGCCCACGAGGGCCTGCTCCACGTAGCCGAGGCTGGAGGTGCCGACCTGGCGCACGTAGCGGGCGAGCGTGCGCAGGATGACGACGCGCCGCCAGTCGAGGCCCGCGGTGAGCACCAGGGAGTTGAGCGCGTCGGACTCGGCCGCGCCCCTCCATACCGCGACGAAGGCGTCCTCGAACGCGGCGGCGACCTCGTCCTCGGTGCGCTCCTCGTCCCCGGTCCAGCGGGACTCGTCGGCGGCGCGCAGCCCGAAGTCGTAGATGTGCGCCGGCCCGGAGCGGAGCTCGACCTCGTAGGGTCGCTGGACGGTGACCTCGAGGCCGAAGTGGGCGAAGACGGGCAGGACGTCGGTCAGCGACACCGGCTGCGTCCGGTAGAGCTTCATCCGGCGCTCGCCCGGTCCGTCCTGCGGGTCGCGGTAGAGGTGGGGGCGCGCCGCGGTCGTCTCCCCGCCGAGAGCGGCCAGCCGACCGATGTCGAAGTACGCGGCCTCGCCGCCGAAGTCCTCCTTGTAGGCCTCGGGGAAGGCGCCGGCGTAGGTGGCCAGCAGGTCGCCGGCCTCCCCGTCGTCCTCTACGTGCTCGCCGACGGCGTCGGCCAGGTCCTCGGCCCAGGTGCGGGTGACCTCCTGCAGCTCTCGCTCGAGGGCCGCGGGGTCGACCTCGGTCCGCCGGTCCTTGGGCAGCTTGACGGTGAAGTGGAGCTGGGCCAGCGGCCCGTCGCCGACCCGCGTGGCGTAGTCGGTCATCTCCCCGTCGTAGCTCTGCTCGAGCAGCTGCTGCACGCGCAGGCGGTTGCTGGTGTTGTAGCGGTCGCGCGGCAGGAAGACGAGCGCGCTGACGAACCGGCCGAACTCGTCCTTGCGCACGAAGACCCGCGCGCGCGGACGCTCCTCGAGGCTCAGCACCGCACCGGCGGTCTGCTCCAGGTACTCGACCGGCGCCTGGAACAGCTCGTCGCGGGGGAACCCCTCGAGCACGCTGACCAGGTCCTTGCCGGAGTGGCTCGAGGGGTCGAAGCCGCTGCGGCCGAGCACCTGGGCGACCTTCTCGCCGGCGATCGGCAGCCGGGTGGCGGCCTCCGCGTAGGCGGACTGCGTGAACAGCCCCAGGAAGCGCTGCTCGCCGATGACCCGACCCTTGGCGTCGAAGCGGCGGATCCCTACGTAGTCCAGCGGCACGGGGCGGTGCACGGTGGCGCGGGTGTTGGCCTTGGTCACGGTGAGCAGGCGCGGCTCACGGGCGGTCTCGGCGGCCTCGGGACGCAGCGGGCTCAACGAGGTGCCGGCACCCTCCGGCTCGCGCAGGATCCCCAGGCCGCTGCCGGGCACCGAGCGGAGGTAGGCCTCGTCGCCCTCCTCGACCAGGTCGTAGCTGCGGTAGCCGAGGTAGGTGAAGTGGTTGTCGTCAAGCCAGCTGAGGAAGTCGACGGTCGGTCCGACCGAGGCCGGGTCCACGGTGCTGGGGGCAGCCTCCCGGAGACCGGCGATGATCGCCCGGTTGCGCTCCCGCATCGCCGCCCAGTCGTCGACGGCGCGGCGCACGTCCTCCAGGACGCGCTCCAGGTCGGCGCGCAGCTCCTCGCGGGCGTCCTCGTGGGTCACCCGGTCCACCTCGACGACGATCCAGGACTCGGCCCGGCGGCCCTCCCCCACCTGGCGCGGGTCGGTGCCGACGACCTCGCCGGTCGCCTCGTCGATGACCATCTGCGGGTGCAACAGCTGCCGGGCGGTGAGCCCGTGCCGGGAGATCTCGCCCAGGACGGAGTCCACCAGGAAGGGCATGTCGTCGGTGACGACCTGCACGAAGGTGCGGCGACCGGTGAAGCCGTGCTGGTCCTGGGTGGGGTTGACCACGCGGACCGCGGCCCGGCCCGGCGGCCGGGTGGCGGAGAGCTGCGCGAGCGAGCGGGCGACCGCCTCGCGCTGGTCCGGGTCCCGGTGCGAGGCCTCCTCCGGCGCGTGGTGGTAGAACCTGTCGACCAGCGTCTCGGCCATCGTCCTAAGCGCTCCTTGCTCCGTTGCTCGTGCTCACCAGCCAGCGCGCCGACATGCGCGCGGGACGCACCTCGGTGGACGTCCCTTGGCCCAAGCCTACTCGCCTGGGGATGACGGGCGGACCCGGGAGCGGATCCTGCCTAGAGTGGGGCCATGGACCGTCCGCCGCCCGGGGTCGACGTCACGCCGGGCACCCGCGCCACCTCCCGCGCAGAGGCCCTCGCGGCGCTGGACGACCTGCAGGAGGCCGCTGCCGACCTGGGGTGGGACGAGGCGACGGGTCTGGTCGACGCCCTGGTCGACGAGCTGGGCCACCTTCTGGTCGACCTCGCCGAGGGGGCGCCGACGCCCACGCCCCGCCCGGACGTCGTCGGCGCGATCGGCGGCCCGACCCGCGCCGTGGACCACGCCTCGTGCCGGGTCGCCGCCGCGGCGCTGGGCCGGGTCTCCGCGGTGTTCGCCGCGGGCGGCACCCCCTGGGCCCCCGCCGCCGGGGTGGTCGCCGACGAGCTCGCCGGGCTCCTCCTCCAGGTCGCCGACGCGCCGCGCGGCGGGCACCTGCCCCCGTCCGCCAGGGGTGTCGTGGTGCGCCGGGTCAGCGCCTGGCCGCCTCCCGGCCCGGTCGGGGGCGGCCGTCGTCGGCCCCGCCCAGGCGCTAGGTTGAGCGGTATGCGGATCAGCGAGACCGTCGTGCACCCCACCGACCCGTGGGCCACCTTCGAGATGCTCACCGACCCCGGCTACCAGGAGCTGCGCTGCCGCCGCTCCGGCGCCACCGACCAGACGGTGACGGTCGAGAAGGAGGACCGCGCCACGGTGGTCACCACCCGTCGCCACCTGCCCAGCGACGGCGTGCCGGACTTCGCCCGGGCGTTCGTCGGCCCGACCCTGCTGCTGGTGGAGACCGTGCGCTGGGGCGAGGCCGACCAGGACGGCGAGCGGGAGGCCGCGATGTCGTTGGAGCTGCCCGGCCTGCCGGTGAGCTTCACCGGCGGGACGCACCTGCGCCGGGGCGAGCAGGAGGGCACCACCCAGCAGGTCGTCGACGGCGACCTGGAGGCCAGGGTCCCCCTGATGGGGCACCGGATCGAGCAGGCCGTGGCACCGCGCATCAGCCACATCATGCACGTCGAGCAGGAGGCGGCCCGGGAGTGGTTGGCCGCCCGCTGAGGCCGGCGGCACGCCATACCCCCGGGCCGGACGGGCGCGCCCGCACGGGACGCGCCCGGCCGACCGGGCCGGCCGCTCAGCCCATGTGCGGGTAGCGGTAGTCCGTCGCAGGGACGAAGGTCTCCTTGATGATGCGCGTGCTGGTCCAGCGCTGCAGGTTGGCCTGGCTGCCCGCCTTGTCGTTGGTGCCGGACGCGCGCGAGCCGCCGAAGGGCTGCTGGCCCACGACGGCACCGGTGGGCTTGTCGTTGACGTAGAAGTTGCCCGCCGCGAAGCGCAGCGTCTCGGAGGCCTCGGCGATGGCCGCCCGGTCCTGGGCGACCACGGCACCGGTGAGGCCGTAGGGCGCCACCGACTCCATCTGCTGCAGCATGCTGGTCCAGTCCGCGTCCTGGTAGACGTGCACCGACAGGATCGGGCCGAAGTACTCGGTGGTGACCATCTCGTGGGCGGGGTCGGACACCACGGCGACCGTCGGGCGCACGAACCAGCCCTCGGAGTCGTCGTAGGTGCCGCCGGCGACGATCTCGACGCCGTCGTCGGCGTGCGCGGCGTCGATGGCGGCCTTGTGCTTGGCGAAGGCCCTGGCGTCGATGACCGCCCCCATGAAGTTGGACAGGTCGCGCACGTCGCCCATCGCCAGGCCCTCCGTCTCGGCGACCAGCGGCTCGCGCAGCTTCTCCCACAGGGAGGTCGGCACGTAGGCGCGGGAGGCGGCCGAGCACTTCTGGCCATGGTACTCGAACGCCCCGCGCACCATGGCCGTGCGCAGCACGTCCAGGTCGGCGCTGGGGTGGGCGACGATGAAGTCCTTGCCCCCGGTCTCGCCCACGATCCGCGGGTAGGAGCGGTAGTTCTCCAGGTTGGTGCCGGTCTGCTGCCACAGCGACCGGAAGACCGCCGTCGAGCCGGTGAAGTGCAGGCCCGCGAAGTCCGGATGGGCCAGGACCACCTCGGAGATCGCCGGTCCGGTGCCGGTCACCATGTTGATCACGCCGTCGGGCAGGCCCGCGGCCTGCAGCAGGCGCATCAGCTCGGTGGCGGCACGCTGCTGCGTGGGCGCCGGCTTCCACACCACGGTGTTGCCCATCAGCGCCGGGGCGGTGGGCAGGTTGCCCGAGATCGCGGTGAAGTTGAACGGCGTGACCGCGTAGACGAAACCCTCCAGCGGGCGGTGGTCGGCGCGGTTCCAGGTGCCGGGCGAGTTGTGCACCGGCTGCTCGGCCAGCAGCTGGCGGGCGAAGTGGACGTTGAACCGCCAGAAGTCGGCCAGCTCGCACGCCGAGTCGATCTCGGCCTGCTGCACGGTCTTGGACTGGCCCAGCATCGTCGCGGCGTTGAGGCGCGCGCGCCACGGCCCGGCGAGCAGGTCTGCGGCCTTGAGGAAGACCGAGGCCCGGTCCTCGAAGGACATCGAGCGCCACGCGTCGCCCGCGGCGAGCGATGCCTCGACCGCCGCCCGGGCGTCCTGGGCGGTGCCGTCGCGCAGGGTGCCGAGCACCTCGGCGTGGGCGTGCGGCTGAACGACCTGGATCTCCTGGCCGGAGCCGGTCACCTCCTGGCCGCCGATCACGTGGGGCAGCTCGATCGTGCTGCCGGCCATCTCCGCCAGAGTCTTCTCCAGCTCGGCCCGCTCCGCGGTCCCGGGTGCGTAGGTCAGCACCGGCTCGTTGAGCGGGTGCGGCACGTTGGTGAAGGCGTCCGTCGTCATGTGTCTGGGTCCTCGCGTTCTCGTCGGTGTCGGGTATGGGGTGGTGCCGGCGAGGTCGGTCAGCCGCCGGCCGGGGTGCCGTCGAGCGCCTCGGCGAGCTCGACGACGTGGGAGATCTCGGTGGTGTCGTACCAGGACAGCTCGATGCCCTGCGCGGTCTCGACGACGGCGCCGTGACGGCCGGTCACGACGTCGTCGCCCAGGTGCAGCGCGGCGACCCGCGGCAGGTCGACGTCGCCGCCGACCTCGACGCGTGCCCCGGCGGCCTGGTCCTCGCGGCTGCGCACGCTCTCCTCGGCGACGTCCGCCGCGGCCACGATGAGGGGCGCGTCGCCGGACCGCTGGCTGCGCGCGGCCTCCTGCAGCGCGACGAACTCCCACTCGTCCAGGTCGCCGCCCGGGTGGGCGGCCTGGACCGCGGAGGTGACCGCGTAGGCAGGCAGCGGGCCGGGGAGCCGACGCTCGTCGCGGAGCCTGCGCACCTGCTCGGGGCTCAGCGGCAGGTAGCACCGCACCGTCGTCATCGCACTCTCCTTCCGGCCGCCGCATGGACGGCCATGTCCGCGGGCCCCTGGTCGGCACCCATCGTCTCAGACGGGAGGATCGGCGGCGACGCCGCGGTGCGACGACGCGGTGCGACGACGGTCAGGCGGTCGCGGCCCGCCGCGCCCACCAGGGGCGCCACCGGCGGGCGGCGGACGCCCGGACGGGTGAGCCCGCGCGGTCGTCGAGCTGGCGCGCCAGGTCCGCGATCGCGCTGCGGGCGACGCTGCGCGGCCGGACCTCGGCCAGCGCCCGCCCGTGCAGCAGGGCCGTGTCGAGCCCCTCCTGGTCCTCGGGGACGAGGTGCACGGGACCGACGGCCGCGAAGCGGTCGAGCGCCTCCTGGATCCGGCGCCCGGGCTCGGGGCCGACCGGCCCCGGGCGCACCCGGGTGACGA
>QEUR01000037.1 GCA_003577095.1 Acidobacteriota bacterium | reverse complement strand
TCGAGATCCAGCGCACGAACCGGTACGACGAGAGCACGGGCACCTTGGTCCTGACCCCGGAGCAGGTCAGTGCGTTCGAGGCCATCACCGAGCACTACGCCGAGTTCTTCGGCGAGCCCACGACCAGGAACGGTCTGGTGCCCAGCGCGATCACCGACCCCCAGGAGATCCACGAGCTGACCGCCTTCTTCGGCTGGACCGCCTGGGCGAGTGCCGCCGACCGGCCAGGACTGGACTACTCCTACACCAACAACTGGCCGTCGGAGCCCCGGGTCGACAACCACCCGACCGCCGACATCCTGGTCTGGTCCGGCATCTCCCTCGTCGCGCTGCTGGCGGGCCTGGGCATCCTGTTCGCCGTCTACGGCCGGTGGAGCTCCAACCTGGGCTGGAAGGGCAACGACACCACGAGCCTGAGGTTCCTGCAGCCGGGCGAGGTGGGGATCACCCCGGCCCAGAAGTCCACCGCGTGGTTCTTCCTGGTGGTCTCGCTCCTGTTCCTGATCCAGGCCGTCGTCGGCGCCTCGGTGGAGCACTACCGCGTCGAGCTCGAGGGCTTCTTCGGCTTCGACCTGGCGCAGATCTTCCCGTTCAACCTGGCCAGGACGTGGCACGTCCAGCTCTCGCTGCTGTGGACGGCCGCCACCTTCCTGGCCGCGGCGATCTTCCTGGCGCCGATCATCTCCGGCCGGGAGCCCAGGGGGCAGCACTACCTGTCCTACGGCCTGCTGGGCGCCCTGGCGCTCGTCGTGGTCGGCATGCTGGGTGGCACCGCGATCAGCATCTACGGCCCGGAGTGGGCCAAGGGGTCGATCTTCTTCTCGCAGCAGTGGGAGTACCTGGACCTGCCCAGGTTCTTCCAGATCCTGCTGACCGTCGGGCTGTTCCTGTGGTTCTTCATCATCGTCCGGGCGATCCGGTCCCGGCTGCGGACCGAGTCGAAGTTCAACATGCCCTGGTTGTTCACCTACGCCGCGCTGGCCATCCCCGCCTTCTACGCCGTGGGCCTGCTGGCGATGAACACCGTGCACCTGACGGTCGCCGAGTTCTGGCGGTTCTGGGTCGTGCACCTGTGGGTGGAGGACTTCCTCGAGCTGTTCACCACGGTGATGGTCGCCTACCTGTTCGTCATGCTCGGCGTGGTGCGCCGCAAGATCGCCATCCAGATCATCTTCCTGGACGTGATCCTGTACTCCGCCGGCGGCGTCATCGGCACCATGCACCACCTGTACTTCTCGGGGACCCCGGTCGAGCACATGGCGCTCGGCGCGGTCTTCTCCGCCCTGGAGGTCATCCCGCTGACGTTCCTGACCATCGAGGCCTGGACCTTCCTGCAGCTCGGCGCCCGGCAGGAGTCGCGCTCCAGCGGGCCCTTCCCGCACCGGTGGGCGGTGATGTTCCTCGTCGCCGTGGGCTTCTGGAACTTCCTCGGCGCCGGCGTCTTCGGCTTCCTCGTCAACCTGCCGATCGTGTCCTACTACCAGATCGGCACCGCCCTGACCGCGAACCACGCGCACGGAGCGATGATGGGCGTCTACGGCATGCTCGCCGTGGGACTGGCGTTCTTCGCGCTGCGCTACATCATCCCCGCGCAGCGCTGGCCCGACAGGCTCGCGCGGCTGTCGTTCTGGTCGCTCAACATCGGGCTGGGCTGGATGATGTTCGCCACCTTGCTGCCGCTGGGCACCATGCAGCTGTGGGCCTCGGTGAACCAGGGCTACTACGAGGCGCGGACCCTGTCCTACCTCACCCAGCCCGGCAACCTGGCGCTGGAGTGGATGCGGATGCCCGGTGACGTGCTCTTCATCGTCGGTGGCATCCTGCCGTTCATCTGGATCACCTGGCTCGGCGTGCGCCACGGCGTCCGGGCCACGGTCACCTCGATGGAGCCCGAGACCCTGTTCGTCGTGGAGAGCGCCCAGGCCCACGAGGACCGCACCGGTCGTCCCGCGCAGCCCGTGGGAGCCTCGGTCGCCGACGAGGGTCCGCCGGCCGGCCCCGGCTCCAGCCGGTACGCCTCGGACCGTCGCCGTGCGGACGAGGAGGGAACGAGCCCGTGAGTGCCGTCGAGCTCCCCGGCTGGCTGGCGAGCGGTTACGCCGTCGTGCTGCTGCTGGTCGCCTACGGCATCGACCTGCTCGCCCGGCGGGCCCACGTGGCCAACGACGAGCACCAGACCCGCGGCTTCACCTACCACGAGGACCACGACGCGTGGCTGTGCCCCGAGGACCAGTGGCTGTGGCCGCAGTCGTTCGACCCGGAGAACCGGGTCATGCGCTACCGCGGCAGCCCGAGCGTCTGCAACTCGTGCCCGGTCAAGGACAGCTGCACGACCACGGACGACGGTCGTGAGCTGGGACGGGCGGTCGATCCCTGGCCATCCTCGGAGTCGGCCCGTTTCCACCGGGGCATCGCCTGCTCGGTCGCCGTGCTGGCCGTGGTCTTCCCCGTGGCCACGAGCCTGACGGTGGAGCACTGGACCAGCCAGGTCCTGCTGCTGGGGACCGGCCTCGTGGTGGCGCTCGCCGGCCTGCCGCTGTGGTCCCACCTGCGCCGCAGCGCGGTGGACCCCCAGGGGGTGCTCTTCCGCTCCCTGGACGAGAATCTCGAGGAGCGGGAGAAGGCGGTCGAGACCATCCGCCGCCGGCGCACCACCTACGCCTCCGACCGCAGGGAGGTGCAGGAGCGTGCCTAGCTCCGTGATCGTGACCATCGTGGTGGTCGCCGCCCTGGTGGCGCTGCTGATCGCCTCGCTGAAGGTGGTGCGCGAGTACGAACGTCTCGTCGTCTTCCGCCTCGGCCGGCTGCGCGGGTCGCTGGGCCCGGGCCTGGTCTTCATGCTGCCCTTCCTCGACCGCTCGGTGCGGGTGGACCAGCGCGTGGTCACGCTCACCATCCCGCCGCAGGAGGTCATCACGCGGGACAACGTGACGGCGCGGGTGAACGCCGTCGTCATGTTCAAGGTGTCCGACCCGGTGCGCTCGGTGATGGCGGTGGAGAACCACGCCGTGGCCACCTCCCAGTTCGCCCAGACCACGCTGCGCTCCGTGGTCGGGCGCGCGGACCTGGACACCCTGCTGGCTCACCGGGCCGACCTGAACGAGGACCTCTACCGGTCCATCGCCCAGCAGGCCGTGCCATGGGGCGTCGACGTCGACGTCGTGGAGATCAAGGACGTGGAGATCCCCGAGATGATGCAGCGGGCAATGGCCCGCCAGGCCGAGGCCGAGCGGGAGCGCCGGGCCAAGGTGATCAGCGCGCACGGCGAGCTCGAGGCGTCCGAGGAGCTGCGCGACGCGGCGAGGACGCTCAGCGAGGCGCCGGCGGCGCTGCAGCTGCGCTACCTGCAGACCCTGCTCGAGCTCGGCGCCGACCAGAACTCCACGGTGGTCTTCCCGCTCCCGATGGACATCGTCGGCCCGCTCATGGGTGCGCTCGACCGGTTCGCGCCGTCGCCGCGGCCCACGACCAGCACACCCGACCCCCAGGACGAGCCGTCGGCACCCAGGGTCTCGTCCACCAGGCACGGCATGGCCGTCGTCGACGACCGCGCAGAAGGGCGACAAGGATGACCAGCACCCCACCCACCACCCGCCGTGACGACGAGCTCGTGTATGACGACACTCCCGCGCCGCCGGGGCGCCCTGTGCGTCTGGTGCCCACCCCGGACGGCTTCTGGCGGGTCGCCGGCGGGATCATCGTGGCGATGCTGGCCCCCTTCTTCGGGATCCTCGTCGGCAGCGCGATCGGCGCGGAGGACCCGGCCGGACGGATGGAGCCGCTCTACTGGGGATTCTTCGCCGGGGCGGTCATCGGCGGCCTCGGCCTGGTGTCGATCGGCCTGGGCGCACGGGTGCTCCTTCGCGGGGCCCGGGCCAGGGCCGCCGAGGTCGAGCCGGAGGAAGGCACGTGAGCGCCGTGCGGACACCGGCCCCCGCCGCGCCGTGCGGCGCCGGTGCGGCGGCCGGGCCCGCCTTCAGGTCGGACGCACCCGCGGACCGGGTGATGCGCCGCGTGCTGGGGGTGGCGGAGGTCGACCTCGGGTCGGGGCGGGGGGCGCACCACACCTTCCGGGTCTCGGTCGTGGTGTCCGCGGTGCGCTGCGTCATCACCTACGTGCTCGTCCCGGTCCTGGTCCCGCTGCTGAGCCTGGCCGGGTGGGTCGCCGCGCCCGTCGGGCTCGCCCTGTGCCTGCTCGCGGCCGTCAACGGCCTGGTCAGCCTGCGGCGCTTCTGGCGCGCCGACCACCCGCAGCGGTGGACCTACACCGCCTTCATCACCGTCATCTTCGCGATCCTGACGGTCGCGACCCTCACCGAGATCGACCGGATCGGAGCAGCGCTATGAGCAGCGGACAGCACGAGCGGGACCACGAGGACCGGTTCGCGATCGCGGCGGTCGACGACTGGGTGCCCGAGGACCGGGCGCCCAGCGACGCCGAGAACAACTTCATGAGCTTCGCGCTCTTCGCCTTCCTCATCCTCTTCGGCGTCGGCTGCATGATCTTCCTGTGACGCCGGGGTGCTCCTGGCGCCCGACCTGCCGCGTCCTTCCCGCAGGGACCCTTGCGGTCCGGGCGGGAAAGGGACAGGATGCCAAGGGACAAGGACGTCCCCTTTGACGTGGAGGAACCAATGACGCGCATCTCCGTGAAGGTCGACGGCGTGACCTACGAGGACGAGGTCGAGCCGCGCACGCTGCTGGTGCACTACCTGCGAGAACAGCTGGGCAAGACGGGCACCGTCATCGGTTGCGACACGAGCAACTGCGGGGCCTGCACCGTCCACCTGGACGGCCGCAGCGTGAAGTCCTGCAACGTCCTGGCCGTCCAGGCCGACGGGCACGAGGTGACCACGGTGGAGGGTCTGGCGGACCCGGTCGACGGCACCCTGACCCCCGTGCAGGAGGCCTTCCGCGACTGCCACGCCCTGCAGTGCGGCTTCTGCACCCCGGGGATGATCATGCAGGCCACCGACCTGCTGCGGGAGAACCCCAGACCCACCGAGGAGGAGGTCCGGGTCGGCATGGAGGGCAACCTGTGCCGGTGCACCGGCTACCACAACATCGTCCGCGCGGTGCTCGAGGCGGCCGCCCAGCGAGAGGGGCAGCGGGCATGACCGCCGTCGACGAGACCCGCGCACCGTCGGCCGAGGTCGGCCGCGACCGGCGCCGCAAGGAGGACCAGCACCTCATCACCGGCCGCAGCCGGTTCACCGACAACATCGTGCTGCCCGGCATGCTGCACGTGGCGATGGTGCGCCGCCCCTACGCGCACGCCCGGATCACCGGCATCGACGCCTCGGCGGCCCAGGAGTCCCCCGGCGTCGTCGCCGTCCTCACCGGCGATGACGTCAAGGACCAGCAGGGGTCGCTGCCCAACGCCTGGCCGGTCACCCCCGAGCAGAAGGCCCCGCCCCACCCGGCCATCGCCGTGGACCGCGTCGCCTTCTCCGGCGAGGTCGTGGCCGCCGTCGTGGCCCGCACCGCCGCGGCCGCGCGCGACGCCGCAGAGCTCGTCGACGTCGACTACGAGGAGCTCGACCCGGTCGTCGACCTCAAGGCGGCGGCCGCCGACGAGAAGCTCGCCCACCCGGACCTGGGGACCAACCGGTCGGCCCTGTGGGTGTTCGACTCCGCCGAGGCCGGCACCGGCGGCGACGTCGAGGAGGCCATCCGCGACGCCGAGGTCCTGGTCGAGCGCGAGTTCCGCCAGCAGCGGCTCATCCCGGCTTTCATGGAGCCGCGCAGCGTCGTGGTCGACCCCACCGGCGAGCAGTTCACCATGTGGTCGGCCACCCAGGTGCCGCACATCCTGCGGCTCATGCTGGCCCTCACCCTCGCCGTGCCCGAGTCCAAGATCCGGGTCATCGCCCCGGACGTGGGCGGCGGCTTCGGCGGCAAGCTGCAGGTGACGCCCGAGGAGGTCATCACCTTCCTGGTCGCCCGGCGCACCGGCAAGCCGTGCAAGTGGACCGAGACCCGCAGCGAGTCGCTGCTCTCGGGCCACCACGGCCGCGACCAGTGGCAGAAGCTGACCCTCGCGGCGCGCAGGGACGGCACCGTCACCGGTCTGAAGGTCGAGCTGACCGCCAACATGGGCGCCTACCTCGGCCTGGTCACCTCCGGCATCCCGATCCTCGGCGCCTTCATGTTCAACGCGATCTACAAGTTCCCCTCCTACCGCTTCGAGTGCCAGAACGTCTTCACCAACCTCACCTGGACCGACGCCTACCGCGGCGCCGGGCGGCCCGAGGCGACCTTCGCGATCGAGCGGATGATGGACGAGCTGGCCACCGAGCTCGGGCGGGACCCGATCGAGGTGCGCGAGCAGAACTGGATCAAGCACGAGGAGTTCCCCTTCACCACGGTCGCCGGGCTCGAGTACGACTCCGGCAACTACGAGGCCGCCACCGCGCGCGCCAAGGAGCTGTTCGGGTATGACGAGCTGCGGGCCGAGCAGGCACGTCGCCGCGAGAGCGGGGACCGGGTGCAGCTCGGGATCGGCGTGTCGACGTTCACCGAGATGTGCGGACTGGCCCCCAGCCGGGTGCTGGGCTCGCTGTCCTACGGGGCCGGCGGCTGGGAGCACGCCTCGGTGCGGATGCTCCCCTCCGGCAAGGTCGAGGTCATCACCGGCTCCTCGGCGCACGGACAGGGCCACGAGACGGCGTGGAGCCAGATCGTGGCCGACCAGCTCGGCGTCCCCTTCGAGGACGTCGAGGTGCTGCACGGCGACACCCAGATCAGCCACAAGGGCCTGGACACCTACGGCTCGCGATCGCTGGTCGTCGGCGGCCAGGCCGTCATCAAGGCGGCGCAGAAGGTCATCGACAAGGCCCGGCCGCTGGCCGCGCACGTGCTCGAGGCCAACGTGGACGACCTGGAGTTCGCCGAGGGCCGGTTCACCGTCCGGGGCGCCGGCGAGGGGCAGGAGGGCATCGGCCTGACCGACCTCGCGCTGGCCGTCTTCGCGGCGCACGACCTGCCCGACGGCATGGAGCCCAGCCTGGACGCGGACGCCACCTACGACCCGGTCAACTTCTCCTACCCGCACGGCACGCACCTGTGCGCGATGGAGGTCGACACCGAGACCGGCCAGTCGCGGATGCGGGCCTACGTCTGCGTCGACGACGTGGGCAACGTGGTCAACCCGCTCATCGTCGACGGGCAGGTCCACGGCGGGCTCGTCCAGGGCATCGCCCAGGCGCTGTGGGAGGAGGCGGTCTACGACGACCAGGGCACCCTGGTCACCGGCTCGTTCGTCGACTACACGCTGCCCACCTCGGCCGACACGATCAGCTACGTCACCGACCGGACCGTGACCCCGTCGACCACCAACGACCTCGGCGCCAAGGGCGTCGGCGAGGCGGGCACGATCGCCTCCACGCCGGCGGTGGTCAACGCGGTGCTGGACGCCGTGCGGCAGTTCGGCGTCACCGACATCCGGATGCCGATGACCCCGGAGCGGGTCTGGCGGGCCATCCAGGAGGGCCGCGGCAGCGCCCCGACCCCAGAGGCGGCGCAGCCGCACTTCGAGGCCGGCGAACCCAACCAGGACACCCCCGAGACCGAAGGCGGCCAGGCATGATCCCCGCACAGTTCGACTACGTCGCACCCGCCACCCTCGAGGAGGCGCTCACCCTGCTGTCCGAGCACGGCGACGAGGCCAAGGTCCTCGCCGGCGGCCAGTCCCTGCTGCCAGTCCTGCGGATGCGGCTCAACGCCCCCGGCGTCGTCGTCGACATCTCCGGCATCCAGGAGCTCAAGGAGATCACCGACCAGGGCGAGTCGATCCGCATCGGCGCGGGAGCGACATACCAGGACGTCCTGGACTCCCCGCTGGTCCGGGAGCACCTGGGCCTGCTGCACAAGGCGGTCACGGAGGTCGCCGACCCGCAGATCCGCCACCGCGGCACGGTCTGCGGGGCGCTGGCGCACAGCGACCCCGCCGGTGACGTCGGGGGCCCGGTGCTGGCGCTGGACGCCACCATGGAGGTGCAGAGCCGCGGCGTGGTCGGCCCGCGCCAGGTGGCGGCCGCAGACTTCTTCGTCGACCTCTTCGAGACCGCGGTCGGCGACGGCGAGCTGCTCACCGCGGTGACCATCCCCAAGCACACCGGCTGGGGCAGCCACTACGAGAAGTTCGTGCGCGTCTCCCACCAGTGGGCGATCATCGGCGTCGCGGCCGCGGTCCGGGCCGAGGGCGGCACCATCGCCGAGGCCAAGGTCGGGCTGACCAACATGGGCTCGGTCCCGCTGCGCGCCACCGCCGTCGAGCAGGCGCTCGTCGGGCTGGCCGCGACCGAGGAGGCGCTGGCCGAGGCCTGCTCGCTCGCCGGCGAGGGCACCGACCCGCCGTCGGACCTCAACGGGCAGGCCGACTACCGGCGGCACCTGGCCGGGGTGCTCACCCGGCGCGCCGTGCTCGCGGCGGCGGGAGGCTGAGCCGATGGGTATGCAGCTGGAGCACTCCTTCACCGTCGACGCCTCGCCGGAGGCGACCTGGGCGCTGCTGACCGACCTGGAGTCGGTCGGCGGCTGCTTCCCCGGCGCCACCGTCACCGAGGCCGACGAGCAGACCTTCAAGGGCAACGTCAAGGTCCGGCTGGGGCCGATCGCGGTGACCTACCAGGGCGAGGGCCGGTTCCTCGAGCGCGACGACGCGGCCCACCGCGCCGTCATCGAGGGCACCGGCAAGGGCCTGCGCGGGCTCGGCAACGCCGGGGCGACCGTGACGATGCAGCTGGCGCCAGAGGGCAGCGGCACCCGGGCGGACGTCGTCACCGAGCTTTCGATCACCGGCAAGCCGGCGCAGTTCGGCCGCGGCGTCATGCAGACCGTCTCGGACAAGCTGCTCGGGCAGTTCGTCAGCTGCGTGGAGTCCAAGCTGGCCGGCTCCGCCGGTGGGTGAGGTCCCGCTCGGCGGGGCGGGCCCCGGCTGGGAGCGGGCCCGGTCGCGCTGCACCACGTGCGGCGCGGAGGGCCTGCTCGACGAGGGCTACCTGGAGGACACCGGCCAGGGCGCCAAGGGCTACGTGCGCTGGGTCCGCGGCGCCCGGGACACCGGCGTCTTCGGCGGGTTCTCCACGATGGGCAACGAGCGCCTGCTCGTGCGCGCCTTCCGCTGCCGCGAGTGCAACCACCTGGAGCTGTTCGCCGAGACCACCGGGTGAGGGCTCGTCCTAGAGTGGTGTCATGACGACCCCCACCCAACGCCCCCAGACGACCACCGCCGAGGACGAGGCCGTCCGGATCTGCAAGGAGCTGATCCGGATCGACACCTCCAACTACGGGGACGGCAGCGGTCCGGGGGAGCGGGAGGCCGCGGAGTACGTCATGGGCCTGCTCCAGGAGGTGGGCCTCGACCCGCAGCTGACCGAGTCCGACCCCGGCCGGGCCAGCGTCGTCGTGCGGACCGAGGGCCGCGACAGCTCACGGGGCGGTCTCGTCCTGCACGGCCACCTGGACGTCGTGCCCGCCGAGGCCGCCGACTGGTCGGTCGACCCGTTCGCGGCCGAGGAGAAGGACGGCCTGATCTGGGGCCGGGGCGCGGTCGACATGAAGGACATGGACGCGATGCTCATCGCCACCCTGCGCCAGCTGGCCCGTTCGGGCGAGAAGCCGCCGCGCGACATCGTGTGGGCCTTCTTCGCCGACGAGGAGGCCGGCGGCGACAAGGGCGCCGGTCACGTCGTCGAGAAGCACCCGGAGTGGTTCGAGGGGTGCACCGAGGCGATCAGCGAGGTGGGCGGCTTCTCGATCACCCTGCCGGACGCCGCCACCGGTGCGCCGACCCGCGCCTACCTGCTGCAGACCGCGGAGAAGGGCATCGCCTGGCTGCGGCTGCGCGCCAGGGGCCGGGCGGGCCACGGGTCGGTGCCCAACGACGAGAACGCCATCGTGCGCCTGGCCGAGGCGATCGCCCGGATCGACGCGCACCGGTGGCCGCGCACCTACATCGCCTCGGTGCGCGAGCTCTTCGACGGCGTCGCGCAGATCGTCGGCACCACCTGGTCGGAGGAGCGCATCGAGGACATGCTCGGCCGGCTCGGCGGCGCACGGCGGTTCGTGGAGGGCACCCTGCAGGACACCTCCAACTTCTCCATGCTGGACTCCGGCTACAAGCACAACGTCGTCCCGCAGTCGGCGACGGCGTCGCTGGACTGCCGCTTCCTGCCGGGCCACGAGGAGGAGCTGATGTCGACCATCCGCGAGCTGGCCGGCGAGCACGTCGACGTCGAGGTGGTCCACCGGGACATCGCGCTGGAGGCGCCCTCGTCCGGCGAGCTCGTGGAGTCGATGAAGAAGGCACTGCTCAAGGAGGACCCCGGCGCCCACGTGCTGCCCTACTGCCTCTCCGGGGGCACGGACAACAAGCACCTGTCCCGCCTGGGCATCACCGGCTACGGCTTCGCCCCGCTGCAGCTGCCCGACGACCTGGACTTCACCGGGATGTTCCACGGCGTCGACGAGCGGGCCCCCGTGGACGCGATCCGGTTCGGCACGCGCGTGCTCGGGCGGCTCGTCGCGGACTGCTAGGAGGCTGCCGGAGCCACCTGGCGCTCCGCGCCCAGCCAGGTCCCGCGCCCGGCGCGGGTCAGGCCTCCGACGACGCCGGCGCTGACGACGAGGAGAAGGACGTCGGCCACCAGCGTGCCGGTCGCAGATCCCAGCGCCACGTCGACGACCATGCCGACGGCGAGGGCGAGGACCGCCCACCATCCGACCACCCGAGCGCGGACCAGGCCCACGGTCACCAGCACGAGACCGACCTGACCCAGCACCTCCAGGAGGGTCTCGACCATCCCGGTCGCCGTGCCGGTCCCGCCCTGGAAGGCCGCCAGCGCGGTCGCGAAGGCCGCGTCGTGGTCGGGCAGCTGGGCGAGGCCGACGATGCCCAGACCGGTGGCGTTCGACATGGCGAAGCCGGCGCTGCCCAACAGACACAGCGGGGCGCCCCACGTGGCCACCATCGCCCCGCGACGCCGGAGGACGCCGGCGAGGGCGGCGAACGAGGCCAGCACGAACAGGAAGCCCAGGGTCTCCAGCACGTCGGCGACCAGGATCTGCCCGGACCGGGCCGCCATCGCCTCGAAGGACGCGCGCATCGAGTCGCCTGCCGGACCAAGGTTGAGGACGCCGGAGGCGACGAGCATGAGCGCGCCGAGAACGGGGCCGGACAGGGCCAGACGTCGGCGCACCGCGTCGACGCGGGTCCAGGTGGTGGTGACCGAGGTCACGGACGTGGTGGTGCTCATCTTTCCTCCTCGTGGGCCCGGCCGGTCGGCCGGTGCTCGTCCCGAAGGTATGCAGGGGCGCACCATGCGCGCGTCTGCCCGCCGGCTTGTCCCTGTCGGTCACAGGGCGGAGGCCGGTCTGTCCCAGGAGGGACGCACGCATGCGCCGGGCGGGTCTACCCTGGGGCCATGCCCGGCTGGCCGCAGCGCTGGTGGACGGGACGTCGGCTCGAACTCCTCTACGTCGGCGCGCCGCCCCTGGTGCTGCTCGCCATCGGACTCACCGACACCTGGACCGGGGTCTTCTCCGACCCGATCGGCACAGCACCGGCCACCTCGGCGGTACTGCCGGGCACGGTCGCCTGCCTCGCGCTGCTGCTGCGCCGGAGCCGCCCGCTGATCACCCTCGCCATCGTCCTCGCGGCGATCCTCGTGCCACCTGTGCTGCTGCCGGTCAGCGTCACCTACTGGGACGAGTTCATGGCCTGGGTGGTCGCCCTCTACTCCTGCGGCCGCCACGCCGAGGCGCCAGCCGCCTGGGCAGGCCTGGGGGCGAGCATGCTGGCGCTTGGCGCCCTCGTCACCGAGTTCCCGGTGCTGCTCGACCTCGGCGGGGTCCTGTTCAACGGGGCACTTCTCGGCGCGGCCTTCGCCCCCGGGCTGCTGGCCCGCGGCCGGGCCCGGTCCCGGGCGCGCCTGGTCCAGGAGGCAGCCGAGCGGGCCGTAGCGGAGGAGCGGGCCGGCCGGCGGGAGCGGCAGCGCATCGCCCGCGAGCTGCACGATGTCGTGTCCCACACCATCACCGTGATCGTCCTGCAGGCCGGCGGCGCCCGGTTCGCCTCGGGTGCCGACCCCGGGGCGGCGGTGCGCGCCCTGGCCCAGATCGAGGAGCTGGGCCGCAGCTCCCTGGCAGAGCTGCGTTCGCTGCTGCCCCTGCTCCACGACGACTCGGGTGAGATGCCGGTCCTGCCACAGCCCGGGCTGGCTGAGGTGGAAGAGCTCTGCGAGCGGATGCGCCGTCTCGGTCTGCCGGTGCAGCTGACGCTGGACCGGGTCGACGACGACGTGCCGACCAGCGTTCAGCTGACCGCATACCGGACGGTCCAGGAGGGCCTCACCAACGTGGTGCGGCACGCCGGCATGGTCGACACGAAGGTGCGCGTGGGGCGGTCCGGGAGCCCGGCGAGCCTCGTGGTGGACCTTCTCAACCGGGACGGCACGCGTGTCGGCCCTCCTGGTGCCGCGGTCCGCGGCTCCGGCCACGGGCTCGTAGGCCTGGAGCGCAGGGTGCTGCTGGCCGGTGGCACCTTCCGCGCGGCCCCCGGCCCGGACGGATTCGTCCTGCATGTCGAGCTTCCGCTGGGGACTGCGGCGTGATCTCCGTCGTCCTCGTCGACGACCAGCCGCTCATCCGGGCCGGGCTGCGAATGATCGTGGGCTCCCAGGACGACATGACGGTGGTCGGCGAGGCCGACGACGGTGCCGGAGCCGTCGAGCTGGCTCGGACCCTGCGCCCGGACGTCATGCTCATGGACGTGCGGATGCCCGGCACCGACGGCATCGCCGCCCTGGCGGGGGTGCTGGGTTCAAGTCCCCGCACCCGCGTGGTCATGCTGACCACCTTCGACGTCGACGGCTACGTCTACGACTCCCTACGGGGTGGTGCCAGCGCGTTCCTGGTCAAGGACGTCCCGCCCGAACGTCTCCTCTCCGACGTCCGCGCCGTGATGCGCGGTGACCTCCTCGTCGCACCGAGCATCACGCGCCGCCTCGTCGAGGACCACGTACGCAGGTCGCCCCACCGGGAGAGGGACGCCCGCCGCCTCGCGGCCCTGACCGACCGCGAGCGGGACGTGCTCGCCGAGGTCGCGCGCGGCCTGAGCAACGTCGAGATCGGGGCCAGGCTGCACGTCTCGGAGGGCACCGTGAAGACCCACGTGAGCAGGCTCCTGGCCAAGCTCGGGCTGCGGGACCGCGTGCAGGCGGTCATCGCCGCCTACGAGCTCGGGTTCGTGCAGCCTGGCCGCCCGGAGGTCAGCTCGTCGGCCGGCCTCAGGCGGTCCGGCGGACCCGGATGATCTTGCGCTTGAGCGTGACGCGCCGCACCCCGCCCCAGAAGACCGTCACCCTCGACAGCTCCCAGTGGCCGTACTCCGCGGCCTCCGTGAGCGCCTGCCGCACCGCCGACCGGCTGGTGCCGCGGGGGAAGCTCATCTCGCGGAACTCGTACTCGACCATCGTGACCGACAGCATAGGCAGAGCCGCCGCCGAGCCGTGCACGACGCGCACCGAAGCTCACCGATTCGCGCTACCGTCAGCACCATGACCGCCGATCCGCGCGCCGCCCTGTCCGCCCTCGTCGCCGCCCTCGAGACCCACCTGGAGACCGCAGCGGTCAGCCGTGGCGAGGACGACCCCTCGGTGATCGAGGCCTACGAACGGGTCGCCGAGGCCTTCACCGCCTACGACGACGCCCTGATGGACGCCTACGGCGAGGTCACCCCGCTGGAGGTCTACGACGAGGACCTGGTCGACGACGACGACGATGATGACTACGACGACGATGACGACGATGACGACGACGATGATGACTACGACGAAGACGACGACGATGACGACGAGCTCGACGCCTACGACGACGAGGTCGACGAGGACTCCTCGGGCCGCTACCTCGGCCTGGACGACGAGCAGTTCGACGTCGACGACCGTCCCCGGGGCTGACCGGTGAGGCTGGGTCTCTACTGCGGGTTCTGGGGCCAGGGCAGGGACGAGGAGAACCTCGCGCTCGCGCTGCGCGCCGACGAGCTCGGCGTGGACGTGGTGTGGGCGGCCGAGGCCTACGGACCGGACTGCGTCAGCGTCCTGTCGTGGATCGGCGCCCGGACCGAGCGCATCGGCCTGGGCGCGGGCGTCATGCAGATCCCCGCGCGCACCCCGGCCGCCACCGCGATGGCCGCGGCCGGGCTGGACAGCCTCTCCGGCGGCCGGTTCCGCCTCGGGCTCGGCGTCAGCGGGCCCCAGGTCTCCGAGGGCTGGCACGGCGTGCGCTTCGCCAGGCCGCTGGCCCGCACGCGCGAGTACGTCGACATCGTCAGGACGGCACTGGACCACAAGCCGGTCGTCTACGAGGGGGAGCACTTCACCCTGCCCCTGCCCGACGGGCCGGGCAAGGCGCTGCGCCTGACCAGCACGCACCGCCGTCGCATCCCCGTCTACCTGGCGGCCGTCGGCCCGAAGAACCTGGAGCTGGCCGGGGAGATCGCCGACGGCTGGCTCGGCGTCTTCGTCGCCCCCGACTACTTCGAGGAGCAGCGCGAGCGGATCGAGGCCGGCCTCGCGCGGCGCCCGGAGGGCACCGTGCCGGACCTCTTCGACACCAGC
>QEUR01000036.1 GCA_003577095.1 Acidobacteriota bacterium | reverse complement strand
GACCATCGCCCCGAAGCCCGGGTAGCGCACCCGCTCCACCGCGGGATGCCGCTCGAGCCGTGGCACCAGCAGCGCGGCCGTGGCCGCGGCCCGCTCCAGCCGCACGTGCAGGGTGCGGACCCCGCGCAGCACCAGCCAGGCCTCGGCGGGGCCGGGCACGGCGCCGTGCAGCGTCCGGTGGGTGTGCAGCCGCTCCCGCAGGTCGCTCCGCCCGTCGGCCACCACCACCGCCCCCAGCAGCACGTCGGAGTGGCCGGCGAGGTACTTCGTCGCCGAGTGCACCACCAGGTCGGCGCCGAGCTCGAGCGGCCGCTGGGCCAGCGGGGTGGCGAAGGTGTTGTCGCAGGCCACGAGCGGACGGTCGGTGCCGTAGCGCTCCTCCAGCGCCCCCACTACCGCCGCCACGTCGATGACCTCCATCATCGGGTTGGTCGGCGACTCCAGCAGCAGCAGGTCGGCATCCCCGCACGCCTCGACGAGGGCGGTGGTGCCGGACCGCGCGTCATCCTCCGTCGCCACTCGGCGGACGGTCAGCGCCCCTGCGGCCCCGCGCTCGTCCAGCAGCGCGGTGGTGCCGTTGTAGGCGTGCCGCGGCACCACGACGACCCCGCCGACGGGCACCAGCGCGACCACCGCCGCGACGGCTCCGAGGCCGGAGGCGAACGCGAGCGCCATACCCTCCCCCGTCCCCTCGAGCGAGGCGAGCACCTCCTCCAGCGCCTCCCACGTGGGGTTGGACACCCGTCCGTAGCCCACGTCCCCGCCGGCCACGAAGGTCGAGGTCAGGTGGACCGGGACGTTGACCGGAGCACCGGCGACACGGTCGGGACGGCCGAGCGCGACGACCCGGCTCGCGGCGCGCAGCCGCGGCTCGCGGGGAGACACCATGGCGTCACGGTGCCATACTCGACGGGTCCAGAGCCCCCGACCAGGACGGACCGGCCATGTCGGACCACACCTACCAGCTCATCGCCATCGCCATCTACTTCGTGGGAATGCTCGGGATCGGCTACTTCGCCTACCGGCGGACGTCGGACCTGGACGACTACATGCTCGCCGGTCGCGGGCTCCCGCCGGGCGTCGCGGCCCTGTCGGCCGGCGCGTCGGACATGTCGGGCTGGCTGCTCATGGGGCTGCCGGGCGCGATCTACGCCTCCGGCCTGTTCGAGGCCTGGATCGCGATCGGCCTGACGATCGGCGCCTGGCTGAACTGGAAGTTCGTGGCGCCCCGGCTGCGCGCCTACACCGAGGTGGCGGAGAACGCGATCACGATCCCGAGCTTCTTCGAGAAGCGGCTCAAGGACCGCTCGCACCTGCTGCGCATCGTCGGCAGCCTCATCATCCTCGTCTTCTTCACCTTCTACGTCTCCTCCGGCATGGTCGCCGCGGGCAAGTTCTTCCAGTCCTCCTTCGGGTGGGCCTACCTCAGCGGGCTGGTCCTCGTCGCCGGCATCACGCTGGTCTACACGATGTTCGGCGGCTTCCTCGGTGCGACGCTCACCGACGTGGCCCAGGGGCTGCTGATGTTCGCCGCGCTCCTGGCCGTGCCGGTCGTGGCGATCCTGCGCATCGGTGACATCGGCACCACGGTGGGCAGGATCACTGACGTGAACCCGGACGCCCTGAACCTCTTCAAGGGCTTCGGCGAGGGCAGCTCGGCGCTGTGGATCCTCGCGGTGATCTCCACGGCCGCCTGGGGGCTGGGCTACTTCGGCCAGCCGCACATCATCATCCGGTTCATGGCGCTGCGCACCCCGGCGGACGCCAAGGCGGGGCGCCGGATCGGGATCGGGTGGATGGTGCTGACCTGCCTCGGCGCGATCGGCACCGCCCTCATCGGGATCGGCTACTTCGCGAACGACCCCGAGAAGCCGCTGGGCGACCCGGAGACGGTCTTCCTGGTGCTGAGCCAGATCTTCTTCCACCCGCTCATCGCCGGCCTGGTGCTCGCGGCGGTGCTCGCGGCGATCATGTCGACGATGTCCTCCCAGCTCGTCGTGTGCTCCTCGGCTCTGGTCGAGGACCTCTACAACATCCTGGGCCGCGAGTCCAACGCCCGGCGGGACGTCATGCTCGGCCGCACCGGCGTGCTCGTCGTGGCGATCGTCGCGCTGCTGCTGGCGCTCAACCCCGACTCCTCGATCCTGGAGCTCGTGGCCTTCGCGTGGGCCGGCTTCGGCGGCGCGTTCGGCCCGATCGTGCTGCTGAGCCTCTACTGGCGCAGGCTGACGCCGACCGGCGCCCTCGCGGGGATGATCACCGGTGCCGTCGTCGTCTTCGTCTGGGGCAACATCGAGGCCCTCAGCAACCAGATGTACGAGATCGTCCCCGGCTTCCTGGCCAACCTCCTCGTGGCCTACGTCGTCTCGCCGGCGACCGCGAGGCCGCAGCCGCAGGTCGAGGCGGAGTTCGACGCGATGGAGCGGCTGCTGGCGACCGGCGAGTTCGGGCCGGTCCCCGAGGAGGCCACCGCCCCCTGACGGGCCCGTCGGCGCGCCGACCCGCGGCTGGCCAAGGAGAGCACCGCCGACGAGGCAGTCGGCCTCAGCCGGACCGGCCGGCGACCGCCTGCCGCTCCCGGTAGGCCGCAGCCGCCATCCGGTTGCCGCACGTGGAGCTGCAGAAGCGGCGCGACCGGTTGCGGGTGAGGTCGACCAGCACCTGGTCGCAGTCCTGCGCCTCGCAGACCCCGAGCCGGCCCAGGCCGTCGGCACGGACGAGGTCGACCATGGCCATCGCCGCCTCGACCGCCATCCGTCGGGACAGCGGCGCGTCGTCGGGGGTGGCGTGCAGGTGCCAGTCCCAGTCGCCGTGCCGGACCAGGCGCGGCCGGGCGCCGCCGTCGAGCAGCATCGCGTTGACCTCCTCGACCACGCCCTGCTCGTCGTCCTCCCACAGGCGGCGCAGGCGCGGCCGCAGACCGCGGACCGCCTCGAGGTCCTCGGGCCCCAGCTCACCCACGCCCGTCCACTCCCACCGCCGGACGAACTCGACGAGCTCCTCGGTCGTGGTGAGCCGGTCCTGCCCGTCCCGCCCCAGGGTGTTGACCAGGTCCGCCGCCTGCTGGAGCGCGACCTCGGTGTCATGGGCAAATAGCATGTTGACTCCTGACGCTCCTCTCGATTATCGTCATGGGTGTCAACGGTCGACACCCATGATCCTACGACGGGCCGTCGACGCGGCCCCCTTCCCGCACGAGGAGGCCCGGTGACCACCACCCCGCCGCGCGCGCTGCTGGCCGTCGGCCTGCTCGTCGCGATCCTGTCCGCACTGACCTTCGGCAGCTCCGGCGCCGTCGGCAAGAGCGTCATCAACGCCGGCTGGTCGCCCGCGGCGGCCGTCACCGTGCGGATCCTCGTCGGCGCGCTCGCGCTGGCCGGGCCTGCCGCCTGGTCGATGCGCGGACGTTGGCACCTGCTGCGCCGGCGCGCCACCTGGGTGCATCTGGGGCTCTTCGGCACCCTCGCCGTCGCGGGGTGCCAGCTGTTCTACTTCTTCGCGGTGACCGAGCTCTCGGTCGGGGTGGCGCTGATGCTGGAGTACCTGGGCCCGATCCTCGTCGTGGTCTGGCTGTGGCTGGTGCACGGCCAGCGGCCTCGGCGGCTCACGCTCATCGGTACCGGGCTGGCCGTGGTCGGGCTGCTCCTGGTCCTCGATGTGCTCGGCGACGTCCAGGTCAGCATGCTGGGCGTGCTGTGGGGGCTGCTCGCCGCGGTCGGGCTGGCGGTCTACTTCGTCATCGGGGCGGACTCCTCCAGCGGCCTGCCGCCGGTGGCCTTCGCCGCCCTGGGGATGGCCGTGGGCGGCGCCGTGCTCGGGCTGGCCGGGCTGGTCGGGCTGGTTCCCTTCGCGATGAGCACCGCCGACGCGACCGTCGCCGGCGTGCAGGTGGCGTGGTGGCTTCCGGTCGCCTGGCTGGGCCTGGTGGCCGCCGCCGTGGCCTACGGCACCGGGCTGGTCGCCAGCCGCGCCCTCGGCGCCAAGGTCGCCTCCTTCGTCGGCCTGTCCGAGGTCCTCTTCGCGGTCCTCTGGGCCTGGGTCCTGCTCGGCGAGATGCCCGCCGCCGTCCAGCTGCTCGGCGGCGCGCTGATCGTGCTCGGCGTGGTCGCGGTCAAGGCCGACGACGTGTCGGCGGTGCCGCTGGACAGCGGGACCACCGATCCCCTGCCGCAGCCGCAGGAGGTCTGAGCCGGCGGGCGCGCCGCGGCGGGCCCGCGGCTCAGCCCCTGCCGCTCGCCCGCCGCACGAAGTCGGTGATGCCCTCGGCCTCCTCCACCCGGCTGGCCGCGCCCAGGTAGGGCATGTGGCCGGTCTCGAACCAGGCGTGCTCGATCCGGTCCAGCGCCTGCTCGGGCAGCCGCAGGTGGGCGACCATGTCCTCGGCCGCGCCGTAGGGGGTGGCCAGGTCGTAGTAGCCGTACTCGATCCGGACGCGCAGGTGCGGGTTGGCGCGCATCACCCGCTCGAGCTTGTCGGTGACGTCGATCGGGCGGCCCTCGAACTCCTTGTAGGACCAGTGCTCGATCGCGTCGGAGAAGACCGCGTAGGGCAGGTCCAGCACCGAGCGCAGCTCGCCGCGCAGGTAGTGGTGGATCGCCGCCGCGTAGGGGCCCATCAGCATGTCGATCGAGGGGTCGGCGTCCATGCCCTCGGCGATGCCGGAGTGCAGCACCCCGGTGACACGCCCGTCGATCCGGCCCACCGTGCGCCCCTCGTCGCGCAGCAGCTCGGTGCAGAAGCGCCAGTGCTCGGGCCGCAGGTCGCAGCGCTCCAGGTAGTCCTGGGACAGCCCGGTCAGCGCGGCCAGCCGGTCCCGCACCCCGGCCCGCTCCTCCTGGGTCAGCCGGTGCCCGCGGCCCAGCGCCCACCGGTAGGTGCTGCCGGCGAACTCCTCGGCCTCGGCGAGCACGTCGGCGAGCTCCCGGCCCTCGTGCCTGCCGTGGTAGTGCGCGATCGCGGCGTAGGTCGGCAGGTAGGACTGGCAGGCGGCGTCGTGGCGCAGGAAGCGGAAGTCCTGGGCCCCGAAGTCGAGCACGCTGGAGATGAGGACCAGCCCGTTGAGCTGCATACCGAAGCGGGAGAAGAGGTGCTCGGCGACCGAGACCGCGCGGGTGGTGCCGTAGGACTCCCCGCAGAGGAACTTCGGGCTCATCCAGCGGTCCTCGCGCGTGCACCACAGGCGGATCAGCTCGGAGACCTGCTCCACGTCCTTCTTCCAGCCGTGGTAGTCCTTGGCCTTCCCGCCCTTGACCGCGCGCGACTGCCCGGTCGACATCGGGTCGATGAAGACCAGGTCGGTGGCGCGCAGCGGCGTCTGCGGGTTGTCCAGCAGCCGGTAGGGCGGCGGCGTCGGCTCCCCGACCTCGCCGGCGTCGACGACGCGCGGGCCGAGGACGCCCATGTGCAGCCACACCGAGCTCGAGCCCGGGCCGCCGTTGAAGACGAAGGTGACCGGCCGCTCGGCCGGGTCGGCGCCCGCGGGCAGGTCGAGCGTGTACGACGTCACCGCCAGCTCCGCGCGCGGCGTCCACCCCTCGAAGACGTCGTCCTTGAACTCCTCCTCGCGCAGCACGATCCGGCCGGTCCGCGCCGTGTAGGCCAGCTCGCCGTCGTCCGTCGCCAGCGTGTGGTGGGTCTCGACCATGAGGTCGCGCGGCTCGGGCGCGCCCGTCGCGTCCTTCGCGGTGGAGTCCTTCGAGGCGGCGTCCTTCGTCACGGTGTCCTGGGTGGTGGCGTCGGTCATGGCAGGCACTGTATGCGGCGTGCCGGACGGGGGCGAACGGCATACCGTCGGGGTATGGAGTGGTTCGTCGCCGACCACGCGTGGCTGGGGCGGGCGGTCTTCCTCCACGGACTGGCCGCGGTCTACCTGGTCGCCTTCGTCGCGGCCGCGCGGCAGGGTCCGGCGCTCGTCGGCTCGCGCGGCCTGACGCCGGTGCCGACGTTCCTGCGCCGGGTCCGCTTCAGGAGGGCGCCGAGCGTCTTCCACCTGCACTGGTCCGACCAGTTCTTCCTGACCGTCTGCTGGTCCGGCGCGGCGCTGTCGGCGCTCTGCCTGGTCGGGGCGACCGCGCGGCTGCCGCTGGCGGTGACGATGCTCGTCTGGCTGGTCGTGTGGGCGCTCTACCTGTCGGTCGTCAACGTCGGGCAGCTGTGGTGGTCCTTCGGCTGGGAGTCGCTGCTGTGCGAGGTCGGCTTCCTGGCGGTCTTCCTCGGCAACGCCGCCACCGCGCCGCCGCGCCTGGGCATGCTGCTGGTCGTCTGGGTGCTCTTCCGGCTCGAGTTCGGCGCCGGGCTGATCAAGATGCGCGGCGATGCGTGCTGGCGGGACCTGACCTGCCTGTACTACCACCACGAGACGCAGCCGATGCCCGGCCCGCTGTCCTGGTTCTTCCACCACCTGCCCCGGCCGCTGCACCGGGTGGAGGTCGCCGCCAACCACGTCACCCAGCTCGTGGTGCCGTTCGGGCTCTTCCTGCCCCAGCCGGTCTCTGGGGTCTGCGCCACGGTCATGCTCGTCACCCAGCTGTGGCTCGTGGCCAGCGGCAACTTCGCCTGGCTCAACTGGCTCGCGGTGCTCCTGGCCGCCTCGGCGCTGCCCGACGCGTGGTGGTCGGCCCTGCTGCCCCGGCCGGTCGAGGAGTGGCTGGTGCCCTCGCAGGCCGACCTCACCCCATACCCCTGGGTCATGGCGGTGGTGCTGTTCGCCGCGCTGGTGCTCGTCCTCAGCTGGCGGCCGGTGCGCAACCTGCTCTCCCCCGGGCAGGCGATGAACGCCTCCTTCGAGCCGCTGCGGCTGGTCAACACCTACGGCGCGTTCGGCAGCGTCAGCAAGATCCGGCACGAGGTCGCGCTCGAGGGGCTGGACGAGGAGGGGGCATGGCGTGAGTACGGCTTCGCGGGCAAGCCCGGCGACCCGGGGCGGTGGCCGCGGCAGTTCGCGCCCTACCACCTGCGGCTGGACTGGCAGATGTGGTTCGTGGCGCTGTCGGCGCGCTACGGGTGGCCGTGGCTGCCGCGGCTGCTGCGCCGGCTGCTCGAGGCCGACCCCGGGGCGCTGGGGCTGCTGCGCCACGACCCGTTCGGCGGGCGGCGGCCCGCGGCGGTGCGGGCGGTGCTGTGGCGCTACCGCTACACGACCTGGGCCGAGCTGCGGGAGACGCGCGCGTGCTGGCACCGCGAGCCGGTCGGCGAGCTGGTGGCGCCGGTGACGCTCGCGAAGGCGGTGGAGGACTGGTGGTGAGGGCGACGGCGGAGGGAGCCGGCGCCCTGTGCTGGGATGGGGGGATGACGAACCCGCTGCTCCGGCCGTCCACCCTGCCGTTCTCGCTGCCCGACTACGCCAGCATCACCGACGCGCACGTGCGCGAGGCGCTGGAGGTGGGCATGGAGGAGCACCTGGCCGAGCTGAGGGAACTGGCCGCCGACGGCTCGCCGGCCACGGTCGAGAACGTCCTGCACGCGTGGGAGCGCTCCGGCGCCACCCTGGACCGGACGCTGTCCGCCTTCTGGGTGGCCCGGTCGGCCGACACCAACCCCGAGCGGGACGCGATCATGGCCGAGTTCTCGCCGCGGCTGGCCGCCCACCAGGACGCGATACTGCTCGACCGCCGGCTCTACGGACGGCTGGTGGCGCTGCGCGAGCGCGCGGACGCCGGCGAGGTCGCGCTGGACGAGCAGGACGCCTACCTGCTGACCCGACTGCTCCAGGACTACGAGCGCGGCGGGATCGCGCTGCCCGAGGACGACCAGGCCCGGCTGCGGGAGCTCAACGCCGAGCTGGCCACCCTGTCCACCGCCTTCGACACCGCGCTGACCGCGGGGCGCAACGCCGCCGCCGTCCACGTGACCGACGAGGCCGAGCTGGTGGGGCTGGCCGATGACGACAAGGCGCGGCTGCGCGAGGCTGCCGAGGACCGTGACCTGGACGGCTGGCTGGTGCCGATCGTCAACACCTCCGGTCAGCCGCTGCTGGACAACCTGGAGCACCGCGGGCTGCGGGAGCGGATCTACCAGGCGTCGGTCGGGCGGGGCCTGTCCGGCCAGCACGACACCCGCGATCTGCTCGTGCGGATCGCGCGGCTGCGGGCCGAGCGGGCCACGCTGCTCGGCTACGCGCACCACGCGGCGTACGCCCACGAGGTCACCTGCGCGAAGACGACCGAAGCGGTGAACGACCTGCTGGCGCGGCTCACGCCGGGGGTGCTGCAGATCGTCGAACGCGAGGCGGACGCCCTGCGGGCGCGACTGCATACCCTCGAGCCCGGGGCGGAGCTCGAGCCCTGGGACTGGCAGTTCCTCGCGACGGCTGAGAACGCTGCGGCTGCGTCCGGTGGATTCGACACGGACCAGCTCAGGCCCTACCTGGAGTTCGAGCGGGTGCTGCACGACGGCGTGTTCGCCGCCGCGACCGCGCTCTACGGCATCACCTTCGAGGAGCGTCCCGAGCTGGTCGGCTACACCGACGAGGCGCGGGTGTTCGAGGTGCGCGAGGCCGACGGGACGCCGCTCGGCCTGGTCGCGATCGACGCGTACACCCGGCCGACCAAGAAGGGCGGCGCCTGGATGACCTCGATCGTCGACCAGAGCCACCTGCTCGGCGACCGGCCGGTCGTCACCAACACCTGCAACGTGCCGCCGCCGGCGCCCGGCTCCCCCAGCCTGATGACGTGGAGCAACGTCATCACGCTCTTCCACGAGTTCGGCCACGACCTGCACGGGCTGCTCTCCGACGTGCGCTACCCCTCCCGGTCGGGCACCTCGGTCCCGCGCGACTTCGTCGAGTTCCCCAGCCAGGTCAACGAGATCTGGGCCTGGGAGCCGGCGCTCGTGCGGCAGTACGCCCGGCATCACGAGACCGGCGAGCCGCTGCCGCAGGAGTGGGTCGAGGCGCTGGTCGCCAGCCGGCAGGAGACCGGCTACCACACCCTCGAGCTGCTCAAGGCGATGCTGCTGGACCAGGCCTGGCACCAGACGCCGCTGGAGGAGCTGCCGGAGGACGGCTCCGGCGTGGAGGCCTTCGAGGCCGCCGCGCTGGACCGGGCCGGCGTGGCCTTCCCGCTGGTCCCGCCGCGCTACCGGTCGGCCTACTTCCACCACATCTTCGGCGGCGGCTACGCGGCCGGCTACTACTCCTACCTGTGGTCGGAGGTCATGGACGCGGACACCGTCGCGTGGTTCCGCGAGCAGGCCACCGACGACCAGCCGGGAGGTATGACGCGCGCCGCCGGCGACCGCTTCCGCGCCGAGCTCCTGGGGCGGGGCGGCTCGATCGACGCCAGCGAGACCTACCGCCGCTTCCGCGGCCGGGACCCCGAGGTGGGCCCGCTGCTGGAGCGGCTCGGACTGGCCGGCTGATGACTCTGCCCCGCCTCGTCCCGCCCCGGGGATGAGCGTGACCGCGGCGCCGCTGCGCGGCGCCACCCACCTGGTGGTCGGCGCGGGCGCGGCCGGGATGGCCTTTACCGACGCCCTCATCGATCACGGCGACGCACGCGTCGTCCTGGTCGACCGGCGACCGGGGCCGGGCGGCCACTGGCGCGACGCCTACCCCTTCGTCCGGCTGCACCAGGCGTCCTGCTTCTACGGCGTGGCCTCGACGCCGCTCGGCGGGGGCCGGCTCCAGGCCGACGGCCCGGAGCGCGGGCTCCACGAGCGGGCCACCGGCGCCGAGGTCGTCACCTACTACGAGCAGGTGCTGGACCGGCTCCTGGCGACCGGCCGCGTCACCTTTCTCGCCCGCTCGTCGTGGGACGGCGCACGCCTGATCCGCACGCCGGACGGTGGCGAGCACCCGGTGCCCGGCGGCTGCCGCGTGGTGGACGCCACCTACCACTCCGGCGCGATCCCGGCCACCAGCCCGCCGCCCTTCGACGTGCTGCCCGGGTCCACGGTCGTGCCTGTCAACGCGGTCCTCCAGCTCCCCTCCGACCTTCCCGAGGTGGTGGTCGTCGGATCGGGCAAGACCGCCACCGACGCCTGCGTCCAGCTGCTCGAGCAGGGCGTGCCCGCCTCGCGCATCACCTGGGTGCGGCCGCGGGAGCCCTGGATGCTCAACCGGGCGGTCGTGCAGCCCGAGCCGGCGGTCTTCCAGCGGATGGTCGCCGACCAGCTCGAGGCGGTCGCGTCCTCGAGCGGTCCGGACGACCTCTTCCGGCGCCTCGAGGACGCCGGGATCATGCTGCGCGTCGACCCGGGCAGGACGCCGACGATGGCCAGGACGCCTACCCTCGCCGTGTGGGAGCTGGAGCTGCTCCGGTCGGTGACGCACGTCGTCCGGCTTGGACGGGTGCGGGCCGTCGCTCCGGGCCTCGTGGAGCTCGAGGAAGGCACGCTCCGCGTGGATCCGGGGGCCGTGGTGGTGCACTGCGCGGCACCGGGCCTGTCAGCCCGCCCGCTCGTCCCCGTGTGGGACGACGTCGTGCGACTGCAGAGCGTCGTCTACCCGTGCTTCGGAGCAGCCCTCAGCGGCTACCTCGAGGCCACCCGCTCCGAGGACCCGGAGAAGAACCGGCTGTGCCTGCCCACGCCGGAGGGCGACAGCCTCGCCGACTGGTGCTGGATGCAGCTGCGCAGCGCGCACGCCGTCGCGGCGCTGGCGACGGAGCCGGACGCCGCCGCGTGGGCGGCCGGCACCACGCTGAACCTGGGTCGCGTCCCACCCGGCCAGGAATCACGCCCGGCAGTATCCTGCGCGCTCGAGCGGTCCAGGGCGGCCGCACCCGGGGCGCTGGAGGTCCTCGCGCGCTACGCGGGCGAGCGGCGCTGACCGACGACGTGGTGTCCCTGGCAGCAGCCCGGGAGCAGGCCTACCAACCGCCGTGGCCCTCGGGCGGGGCGTTGCCCTCCCGCGCCGTCGTCTCGGCCCGGGCCTGCGCGTCCTCGATGCGGGCCGAGCCGCCGCGGGATAGGTGCACGACGCCCACGACCACGACGAGGCCGGCGACCAGGACGAGCAGGCCGGAGTCCACGACCAGCCCGACGACGAGGGCGGCGACGGCGAGCACGCCGTAGACGAGCCCGGTCCGGACGGTGCTGGACATCGGGTGCCTCCTGTCTCTCTTCTTCCAGGGTAGCCCCGTCTCGGGCCGGCGTCCCGGGGGTGTCAGCCGGTGATCTCCCGGGCGCGCGCGGGCGGCAGGTAGTCGTAGCGCACGAACTCGCGGCTGAACGAGCCGGACCCGTGCGAGACCGAGCGCAGGTCGATCGGGAAGCGCGAGAGCTCGTGCTGCGGGATCTCGGCCCGGACCACGGTGTGGCCCTCCAGCGCGGCCGGCTCGGTGCCGTAGACCTGGGCCCGGCGGCCGCGCAGGTCGGCCATCAGCGCGCCGACGTAGTCGTCGCCGACGATCACCTCGACCATGTCGACCGGCTCGAGCAGGGAGACGGTGGACTCGTTGGCCGCCTCCCGCAGCGCCATGCCGGCCGCGGTCTGGAAGGCCATGTCCGAGGAGTCGACGGAGTGCGCCTTGCCGTCCACGAGCGTGACCCGGACATCGACGCAGGGGTAGCCGGCGAGGACACCTTCCTTGAGCTGGTTGCGCAGGCCCTTCTCGACCGAGGGGATGAACTGCCGCGGCACTGCGCCCCCGACGACCTTGTCCACGAACTCGAAGCCCGCCCCCCGCTCCAGCGGCTCGATCTCCAGCTGGACGACGGCGTACTGCCCGTGCCCGCCGGACTGCTTGACCAGCCGCCCCTGGACCTGGACCGGCCGCACGAAGGTCTCGCGCAGCGAGGTCTTGACCGGCTCGGTCTCGACCTCGACGTTGTAGCGGTTGGCCAGCTGGTCGAGCACGTCGTCGACGTGGGCCGGTCCCATCGTCCAGAGCACCACCTGGTGGGTCTCGGCGTTGTGCTCCAGGCGCAGGGTGACGTCCTCGCTGGTCAGCCGCTGGAGGGCGGCCGCCAGCTTGTCCTCGTCCTTGCTCGCGGCGGCGCGGATCGCCAGCGGCAGCAGCGGCTCGGGCAGCAGCCAGGCCTCGACCAGCGCCGGACGCCCGGGGTCGGAGAGGGTGTCGGCGGTCTCGGCGCCGGACAGCTTGGTCACGAGCACCAGCTCGCCGGCGATGGCCTCGTCCCGCAGCTGGGAGCCGCCGGGCAGCGGCGTCATGATCTGACCGGCGCGCTCGTCGTCGCGGTCGTGGCCGGGATGGCCCTCGACCACCCTGCCCATCACCCGCTCGAAGTGGCCGCTGACGTGCAGCCGGTCGCCGGTGCGCAGGGTGCCGGAGAAGATCCGCACCAGCGACAGCCTCCCCACGTAGGGATCGGTGGTGGTGCGCACCACCTCGGCCACGAGCGGGCCGGCGGGGTCGGCGGAGATCTCGATCAGCTCCTCGCCGTCCGGCGTGGTGACGGTGGGCAGCCAGGCCTGGTCGGGCGAGGGGAACGCGGCGACGATCAGGTCGAGCAGGCGCGGCACCCCGGCGCCGGTCGGGGGGTTGACCACGACGATGGGGAAGAAGCGCGCGGTGGCCGTCGCCGTCCGCAGGTTGTCGCGCAGGCCCTCGACGTCGAGCTCCTCGCCCTCCAGGTAGCGGTCCAGCAGCGACTCGTCCTCAGAGGTCTCGATGATCTCCTCGACCAGCTCGGCGCGCCGGGTCTCGACGCCGGCGCGCTCCTCCTCGGTGAGCGGACGGGTGGCGCCCTCGGCGTCGGTCACGGTGGAGCCGAGCAGCTCGACGATCGCGGCCAGCTGCTGGTCCTCCACGACCGGCACCGAGAGCGGGACCGCGGTGCCGAAGATCCGCTGGCAGTCGGCGACCACGCTGTCGAAGTCGGCGCGGGCCAGCTCCAGCTGGGTGACCGCGATCAGCCGCGGCACGCCCACCGCCTGGCACTCGCGCCACAGCATCCGCGTCGCGTCGTCGATGCCGCTGCCCGCCGCGACCACGAAGACGACCGCGTCGGCGGCCCGCAGCCCCGCGCGCACGTCGCCGACGAAGTCCGGCCGCCCGGGGCTGTCGACGACGGTGACCACGGTGCCGCTCTCCTCGTGCACCGTGCTCGCCACGCCGAGCGCGGTCGAGGGCTCCTCGGCCTCCTTGACGTGCCCCACGGCGCCGCTGGTCAGCTGCTCCAGCAGCGCGCTCTTACCGGTGCCCTGCGGCCCGACCAGGACCACGGTGCGGATCTGCGAGGGGCTCGTGGGTGCGCTGAACGAGGGTGCGCCGCTGCGGTTCATGGCCCCAACCTAGCGCTACTACATCATGTAGTGTCCTGTGGTCCCACGACCTCCGCGGCCAGCGCCTCCATCTCCTCGCGCATGCGGTCCAGCAGCCGCGCCAGGTCGGCCAGCTCGGCCTCGTCCAGGCGCGCGAGGAGGCGTTCGCGCACGCCGGCCGCGGGCGACTCCATACCCGTCAGGAGCGCCTCCCCCTCGGCGGTGAGGCGGAGCAGGACGCGGCGCCGGTCCTCCGGGTCGGGGCGCCGGTCGACCCAGCCCTTGGAGGCCACCCGGTCGACCAGCCCGCTCACCGTCGGCGTCGAGACCCCCATCGTCTCGGCGAGCGCCTGGCCGGTGGCGTCCGGCGTGCGGCGCAGCATCGCCAGGACCTGCAGCTGGCGCAGGGTGAGGTCCCCGGGCACGGTCAGGATGGGCACCAGCCGCATCGCGGTGGCGTGCAGCTCCTCCTCGGCGCTCGTGATGCGCGCGGTCAGCTCCGCCCTGTCCTGGCTCCCAGCCGTCGACACCTGCGCCGCACCCTTCCTCGTCCCGAGCATCCGCCCTCAAACGGCCCGGCCGACGTCCGGGCGTTCAGTTAGGCGGATGCTAACCATTGGCTCTAGGCTATGCATCCTATGTCACGCCTCACCTTGTTCAGCGTGCGCAACCGCGCGCTCATCGCCCTGGCCACCCTGTTCGCGGTCGTCGCCGGGCTGTGGTCCGCCAGCGCCCTCCCGCGCGAGCTCTTCCCCTCCCTGCAGTTCCCGGTGCTGGTCGTGGCCACGCCCGCGCAGGGCTCCAGCGCCTCGGTCGTCGAGGAGCAGGTGACCAAGCCGGTCGAGATCGCCGCCCAGGGGCTGAACAACGTGGTCGAGGTGCAGTCAACCAGCGCCGACGGCTTCTCCTCGGTCGTCGTCGAGCTCGACTACGGCACCGACATGGGGTCGGCGCAGACCGACCTGCAGCGCGCCGTGCTCGCGCTGCCCAACCTGCCCGACACCGCCACGCCGCAGATCTTCGCCGGCAACCTCGACGACTTCCCGATCATCCAGCTGGCCGCGGTCGGCGGCGAGGGCGTGGACGAGCAGGACCTCGTCGACCGCCTCGAGCGCCTGGTCGTGCCCGACATCGAGGACCTCGACGGCGTCCGCGCCGTGACCCTCTCCGGGGTCGCCGACCGCGTCGTGACCGTGGACCTGGACGAGGAGGAGGCCGCCGACGCGGGCGTCACGATCCCCGCCGTCGCCCAGGTCCTCCAGGCCAACGGCGTCGTCATGCCCGGCGGCACCGTCCTGGACGGGGACACCGAGCTGCCGGTCCAGGTCGGCTCCCGGCTCACCTCGGTCGAGGAGATCGCCGCGCTCCCCCTCCTGACCCCCCAGGTGATGGGTATGCAGCAGGCCGCCGCGGGCGAGGCGCAGCAGGCGGCCGAGGACGCCGCGGACGCCTCGGC
>QEUR01000035.1 GCA_003577095.1 Acidobacteriota bacterium | reverse complement strand
CTGTCGGTACTGAGCTTCAACCTCTTCGGCGACGGCCTGCGCGACTGGCTCGACCCCACGTTGGAGGGACGATGAGCACACGACGGAGAGACACGGGGCGCCGCGACCCCGCACTTACGTACCGTTCTTGCAGAGAACTCGTGATGCATCCCGAGTTCTCTGCAAGAACCGTACGTGAGTCGGGCGGGCCGGTAGGGGTGGCGCCGTGGTGAGCGCCGGCGAGCGCGTCGTCCTCGGAGTCGAGGGACTGTCCGTGGGCACGGCGCGCACGCCGTTGCTGCACGACGTGAGCTTCTCGATCGAGCGCGGGGAGCGGGTCGGGCTCATCGGAGAGTCCGGCTCCGGCAAGTCCCTCACGGCGCTCGCGGTCATGGGGCTGCTGCCGGAGGGACTGTCCGCGACCGGAGACGTGCGGCTGTCCGGGCGCTCGCCGGCGCGGCGGAACCTGCTCGGGGTGGGCGAGCGCGAGATGGCGCGGCTGCGCGGCGACTCGATGTCGATGGTCTTCCAGGAGCCGATGACGGCGCTCAACCCGACGATGCGGGTGGGCGACCAGGTGGCCGAGGTGATGCTGCTGCACCGGACCCAGCCCTCGCGCGCCGCGGTCCGCAGGCGGGTCGTGGAGCTGCTCGAGCGCGTCGACCTGCCCGACCCGGCCAACCTGGCCCGCTCCTACCCCCACGAGCTCTCCGGTGGGCAGCGCCAGCGGGTCGTGCTCGCGATCGCCCTGGCCAACGACCCGGCGCTGCTCATCTGCGACGAGCCGACGACCGCGCTCGACGTCACCGTCCAGGCCACCGTGCTCGACCTCGTCGTCCGCGGCGTCCAGGAGCGGGACGCGGCGATGCTCTTCATCACCCACGACCTCGGCGTGGTGGCCACCGTGTGCGAGCGGGTCCTCGTCATGTACGGCGGCCGCATCGTCGAGGCCGGACCCGTGCGGGAGGTCTTCACCGACCCCCGCCACCGCTACACCCAGGGCCTGGTGGCCGCGAGCGACCTCACCGGCGCCGAGGGCCGGCGGGAGCACGCGGCGCTGCCGACCATCCCCGGCTCCGTGCCGCCCGCCGGGGCGTTCCCGGACGGCTGCGTCTTCCGCAGCCGGTGCACCCACGCGACCGAGGTCTGCGCGACCCTGCCCCCCTGGACGCCGCGCGGCGAGCACCCGGCCGGCGCGGCGGCATACGGCTATTCGTGCTTCCACCCGGCGGGCGGGAGAGGTGAGGGCGATGACTGACGCGGCCGTCGAGCTGCGCCGGGTCAGCCGGGAGTTCCGGCGGCGGCGAACCTCCCTGCTCACGCCGGCGCCGGTCGTGCACGCGGTCCGCGACGTGACGGCGACGATCGCCAGGGGGGAGCGCTTCGGGATCGTGGGGGAGTCCGGGTCCGGCAAGTCGACGCTCCTGCGGCTGGTCTGCGGGCTGGACCGGCCGACCGCGGGGGAGGTGGTCGTCGACGGCCGTCCGGTCCACGACCAGCCGCCGCGCCGGCTGGGCTGGCTGCGGGAGAGGCTCCAGCTGGTCTTCCAGGACCCCATGAGCAGCCTGGACCCGCGGATGCGGGTGCGCGACATCGTCGCCGAGCCGCTCGTCGCGCAGGGCCGGCACGCCGGGAAGCGCGAGCGGGTCGCCGAGCTGCTCGAGCGGGTTGGGCTGTCGGCGGACGCGGCCGACCGCTACCCGCACCAGTTCTCCGGCGGGCAGCGCCAGCGCATCTCGGTCGCGCGCGCCCTGGCGCCCGGTCCCGACATCCTCGTCGCCGACGAGCCGGTCTCCGCGCTGGACGTGTCGGTGCGCGCGCAGGTGCTCAACCTCATCGACGAGGTGGTCGACGGCTTCGACCTGACGCTGATCTTCGTCAGCCACGACCTGTCCGTGGTGCGTCACGTCTGCGACCGGGTCGCGGTGATGCAGCGCGGCGAGTTCGTCGAGGTGGCGCCGACCGAGCAGCTGTTCTCCGCGCCGGAGCACCCCTACACGCGCTCCTTGCTCGCGGCCGTGCCCGACCTGCAGCAGGCCCTCGCCGGGCGCAGCGCGCAGGACCTCGCGGCCGGCGTCGACACCGAGGGGTGAGGATGGAGTCATGGAGGCCTGGGGCGCGGGACCGAGCAACGACCTGACCGACGTCGAGGGGCTGGCCGTCGGCCACCACCAGCAGGTGGGCGACGGGTGGCTCACCGGCTCCACCGTGGTCCTCGCCCCGCCCGAGGGGGCGGTCGGCGGCGTCGACGTGCGCGGCGGCGGCCCGGGCACCCGCGAGACCGACCTGCTCGACCCCGTCAACCTCGTCGAACGGGTGCACGCGGTGAGCCTGTCCGGCGGGTCGGCCTTCGGGCTGGCCGCCGCCGACGGCGTGATGCGCTGGCTGCTCGGCCAGGGGCGGGGCTTCCCGATGGGCGGCCCGGGCGAGCTGGTGCCGATCGTGCCCGGCGCAGTGATCTTCGACCTCGGCCGCGGCGGACGCTGGGACGCCGTGCCGGACGGCAGCTTCGGCGCGGCCGCGTGCGAGGACGCCCTGCGCGGAGGGCCGGCCGCGCTCGGGGTCGTGGGCGCGGGCACCGGTGGCCAGGTGGCGGGCGGGCTCAAGGGCGGCGTCGGCTCGGCCAGCCTCGTGCTGCCCGGAGGCGCCACGGTGGCCGCGCTGGTCGTCCTCAACGCGGTCGGCTCCACCGTCGACCCGCGGACCGGGGAGCTCTACGCCGCCTCCCGCCTGCTGCCCGGTGACCTCGAGGGCCTGCCCGGGGTGGCGCCGGGGGCGCGGCTGCGCACGCCCGACGCCGTCGAGGTGGAGGCGGCCCGGGAGCGGGCGGCCGAGCCCGGCCCCGGCGGCCTGCCCCGCACCCTCGCCACGACCATCGGCGTGGTCGCCACCGACGCCACGCTCGCCCCCGCGCAGGCGCGCCGGCTGGCGATGAGCGGGCACGACGGGCTGGCGCGGGCGGTCCTGCCGGCGCACTCGATGTTCGACGGGGACACGCTCTTCGGGCTGTCCACGTGCGGGGGGCCGGCGCCGGACCCGGCGCTGCTGCACCTGCTGCTGCAGGGCGCCGCCGACGTCGTCAGCAGGGCCGTCGTGCGCGCGACGCTCGCCGCGGAGACGGTGTCCACCCCGGCCGGGACCTGGCGGTCCTACCGCGAGGCGTTCCCGAGCGCGCTGGGCTGAGCCCCGCCGTCCGCAGGCTGGCAGACTCCGGGTATGACGTCGCTCGACTACGCGCAGATGTTCCGGCTCGACGGCCGCCACGCGGTGGTCGTGGGGTGCGGCGGGATCGGCGCCGAGATCGCCGCCGGCCTCGCCGCCCAGGGCGCCACCGTCACCTGCCTGGACAAGGACCGCGCCGTCGCCGAGGCGACCCGCGACCGGCTGGCCGACCCTGCGGGACGGGCGCACGCGGCATACCCCGTGGACGTGCTGGACGCGCCCTCGGTGGTGCGGACGGCCGAGCAGCTGGGCGACGTCGACGTGCTCGTGCTCACCGCCGCGGTCAACGTGCGCAAGCGGCTGCTGGACTACAGCGCGGAGGAGTTCGAGCGGGTGGTGGGGCTCAACCTGCGGGCGACCTTCGACACGGTGCGGGCGTTCGCGCCGCGGATGGTCGAGCGGGGCAGCGGCTCGGTCGTGGCGCTGACCTCGATCCGGGCGCTCGTGGTCGAGCCGGGCCAGGGCGTCTACGCCGCGACCAAGGCCGGCGTCATGCAGCTGGTCCGCACCTTCGCCGCCGAGCTCGGGCCCGCCGGGGTGCGGGTCAACGCGGTCGCGCCGGGCGTGGTCGAGACGCCGCTGACCGAGCAGATCCGCGCCGACGAGGCGTGGGAACGGGCGTACGCCGACAAGTCCGCACTGGGCAGGTGGGCGCGGCCGGAGGAGATGGTGGGGGCGGTGTGCTGGCTGGCCTCCGACGCGGCGAGCTTCGTCACCGGCTCGCAGGTGATGGTCGACGGCGGGTGGACGGCCGTGGACGGGAGGTTCACGCCGCCGTTCGGGTGAGGTCGCGGCGCATCACGACCCGCGGCATCCGGCTGGCGACCGCGTCCGTGGTCCCGACCTGCCGGAAGCCGGCCGCGGCGAACATCGCGACCGTGCCGACGAAGGCCATCGTCTGGTCCATCCGGCCCTCGGGGTCGACCGGGTAGGCCTCGACCGCGGGGCGCCATGCTCCGCGGCGTGGACGACCGCGCCCTCGATCACGTGCCCCACCACGCCCTGGCGACGGTGCCCCGGCCGGACCACCAGGCAGGTGATGCTCCAGACCGGGACGTCGTCGACCGGGCGGATGAGCTTCGAGGCCTCCAGCAGGGGGATCGCGCTGCGCGGGCTGATGCTGCACCAGCCGACCGGCTCCCCGTCGCGGTAGGTGACCACGCCCGGTGCCGGACTGCGCGAGCTGAGCGTGCGCATCGCCTGCTCCCGGTCTCCTCCGCCGAGCTCCCGGATCTGCGGGGCGCGCAGCCGGTGCGACAGGCACCAGCAGTGGTTCTCACGGCGGCGGGGGTTGACGACGTCGGCGAAGTCCTCGAACGTGCCGCACGTCAGCGGCCGCGTCTGAAAGCTGCTCATGGTCCCAGTCCAGCAGAGGATGCGGACAGGTGCTGTCCGCGCTCGGAAGACGGCTGGACAGCCTACGAACGTAGTGATTCCGGTGGTCGGGGACCGGCACCCTGCCGCCCTGCACGCGGTCGTCGGCGCCGTGCTGCTGGTCGCCGCCCACCGGTCGCGCAGGGCGTGGGTCAGGACCCCCTGACGATCTCCTCGCCCTGGTCGCGCAGCTCGACCTTGCGGATCTTGCCGGTGACCGTCATCGGGAAGTCCTCGATGACCTGGACGTAGCGCGGGATCTTGTAGCGCGCCAGCTGACCCGTCGCGAACTCGCGCAGCGCCTCGGCGGTGAGCGGGGGCCGGTCCTGCTTCATCCGGACCCAGGCCATGAGCTCCTCGCCGTACTTCTCGTCGGGGACGCCGACCACCTGCGCGTCGAGGACGTCGGGGTGGGTGAGGAGGAACTCCTCGATCTCGCGGGGGTAGATGTTCTCCCCGCCCCGGATGACCATGTCCTTGATCCGGCCGGTGATCTCGACGAAGCCGTCCTCGTCCATGACGCCGATGTCGCCGGTGGCCATCCAGCCGTCGCTGACCACCTCGGCGGTCTTGTCCGGCTGCTCCCAGTAGCCCAGCATCACCGAGTAGCCCCTGGTGCAGAACTCGCCGGGGGTCCCGCGCGGCACCACCTCGCGGGTGGCCGGGTCGACGATCTGGATCTCCAGGTGCGGCCCGACCCGCCCGACCGTGCCGGTCTTCTTCTCGAAGGGGTCCTGGGGCGTGGTCTGGGTCGAGACCGGCGAGGTCTCGGTCATCCCGTAGCAGATGGTCAGGTCCGTCACGCCGGCCTCGATGAGCCGGCGCATCACCGACGCCGGGCACAGCGAGCCGGCCATGATGCCGGTCCGCACCGTGGCCAGGTCGTCCACGGAGAACTCCCCGCCCCGGTCGATGAGCTCGAGCATCGCGATGAACATCGTCGGCACCCCGTAGAGCGAGGTGCACCCCTCGTCGCGCACCGTGCGCAGCGTGACCGCCGGGTCGAAGCCCGGCCCCGGGATCACCATGCACGCGCCGTGCGTGGTCGCCGCCAGGTTGCCCATCACCATGCCGAAGCAGTGGTAGAAGGGGACCGGTATGCAGATCCGGTCCGCCTCGGTGTAGGAGCAGCCCTCGCCGACGAAGAAGCCGTTGTTGAGGATGTTGCGGTGCGACAGCGTCGCGCCCTTGGGGAAGCCGGTCGTGCCGGAGGTGTACTGGATGTTGATCGGGTCCTCCGGCGCGAGCGCGCCCTGCACCTCGGCCAGCCGCTTGGCGGTCACCTGGGTCGACGCGCCGACCAGCCGGTCCCAGCTGTCCTGGCCGATCACCACGACCTGCTCCAGCGCCGGGCACTCGCCGCGGACCTCCTCGACCATCGCCGGGTAGTCGCTGCCCCTGAAGCTCTCGGCGACCACGATCAAGCAGATCCCGGACTGGCGCAGCACGAACGCCAGCTCGTGCGAGCGGTAGGAGGGGTTGATGGTGACCAGGATCGCGCCCACCTTCGCCGTGGCCAGCTGGACGACCGTCCACTCGGCGCAGTTCGGCGCCCAGATGCCGACCCGGTCGCCGGTGCCCACCCCGCTGGCCAGCAGGCCGCGGGCCACCCGGTCCACGTCGCGCTGCAGCTCGCCGTAGTCCCACCGGCGCCCGGTCGCGGCGTCGACGAGGGCCTCCCGGTCGTGGTGGCGGCGCACCGTGGCGTCGAAGTTGTCCCCGATCGTCGCCTCGATGAGGGGTATGTCGTCCGCTCCCCGTGCGTAGGAGAGCTCCGTGGTCGCCGGGCGGGTGTCCGTCATGGAACCATCCTCCCCCGCAGCCCCCGGACGTCAAGGGAGAGCAGCCACACGGCATACTGCGGTGCCATGACCGTCACTCCACCTGCGGAGCCCGACCGCGACGCCCGGATCCGAGAGCTGTCCCGCGCGCACGTCCTCACCTCCTGGTCGGCACAGAAGTCGATCGACCCGTTGCCGATCGCCGGCGGCGAGGGCGCCTGGTTCTGGGACTACCAGGGCCGCCGTTTCCTCGACTTCACCAGCCAGCTGGTCAACGTCAACCTCGGCTACCAGCACCCGGGGATGACCGCGGCGATCCAGGAGGCCGCCGGCCGGATCACCACGGTGGCGCCGAACTTCTACGAGGAGTCGCGGGCCGAGGCGGCCGCCGCGATCGCCGGAGTGGCGCCCGAGGGGCTGGAGAAGGTGTTCTTCACCAACGCCGGCGCCGAGGCCAACGAGAACGCCATCCGGCTGGCGCGCCAGCACACCGGCCGGCACAAGATCCTCGCCGCCTACCGCAGCTACCATGGTGCGACGGCCGGCGCCATCGCCCTCACCGGGGAGGCGCGACGGTGGGGTTCGGAGCCGGCGATCCCCGGCGTCGTCCACTTCTGGGGCCCGTTCCTCTACCGCAGCGAGTTCTACTCCGCGGACGAGGAGCAGGAGAGCGAGCGCGCCCTGGAGCACCTGCGCCGGACCGTCCTCGCCGAGGGACCGCACACCGTGGCCGCGGTCGTCCTCGAGACGGTCGTCGGCAGCGCCGGCCTCATCCCGCCGCCGCCGGGCTACCTCCAGGGCGTGCGCGAGCTGTGCGACGAGCACGGGATCATGCTGATCCTCGACGAGGTGATGGCCGGCTTCGGCCGCACCGGAGCCTGGTTCGCGCTGGACCACTGGGGCGTGTCTCCCGACCTCATCACCTTCGCCAAGGGCGTCAACTCCGGCTACGTGCCGCTGGGCGGCGTGGTCATGTCCCGGGAGATCGCCGCGTCCTTCGACGACCGCCCCTACCCCGGCGGGCTGACCTACTCCGGCCACGCGCTCGCCACCGCCTCGGCGGTCGCGGCGATCCGCATCATGCGCGAGGAGCGCACCATCGAGAACGCCGCCGAGATCGGCCGGACCGCGCTCGGCCCTGGCCTGCGCGCGCTCGCGGACCACCACGAGGTCGTCGGCGACGTCCGAGGCCTGGGGGTCTTCTGGGCGGTCGAGCTCGTCGCCGACCGGGACACCCGCAAGCCGCTCGACGCCGGGACGATGAAGGCCCTCCACGCGGCGTGCGTGCGTCGCGGACTGTGGCCGATGGTCGTCGCCAACCGGGTCCATGTCGTCCCGCCGTGCGTGATCACCGCAGAGGAGGCCAAGGAGGGCGTGGCCCTGCTGGACGAGGCGCTCGCCGAGGTGGCCGCATGACGCGCCCGGCGGCGGAGGAGGCGGCACTGGTCGAGGCGCGCGTCGCGGTGCCGGACGCCGAGTACGCGCGCCGCATCGCCAACGATCTCGTCGCGCGTCGGCTCGCCGCGTGCGTGCAGGTGCTCGGACCGATGGCCTCGCTCTACGCCTGGGAGGGCGAGGTCCACCAGGCGCAGGAGTGGTTGCTGCTGGTGAAGACCACCGAGGAGGCGTTCTCCCGCGTCGCCGAGCTGGTCGTGGAACGGCACCGGTACGACATCCCGGAGGTGGTCGCGGTGCCCATCACGCAGGCCCTCTCGGAGTATGCGGCCTGGGTGCGGAACAACTCCGGCGGGATCGGTGGCGCGGAGCAGCAGAGCTGACGGCAGGTCTGCCAGAGGTGGAGCGGGCGACGAGAATCGAACTCGCGTATTCAGCTTGGGAAGCTGATGTTCTACCATTGAACTACGCCCGCGAGGCTGTCCGGCAGGTCACCGCCGGAGAGCCCATATTAACCGGCGCGTCCGCCGCCTCCAAGCCGACCCCCCGTTAGGGTAGCTGCGTGCTCCTCTCCGACCGTGACATCCGCTCCCAGATCGACTCGGGCAGGGTCGTGCTCGAGCCGTGGGACCCCGCCATGGTGCAGCCCTCCAGCGTCGACGTCCGGCTGGACCGCTTCTTCCGACTCTTCGACAACCACAAGTACCCCGTCATCGACCCCGCCCAGGAGCAGCCCGAGCTGACCCGGCTGGTCGAGGTGGAGACCGGCGAGTCCTTCGTGCTCCACCCGGGAGAGTTCGTCCTCGGCTCGACCTACGAGGAGGTCACGCTGCCCGACGACGTGGCCGCCCGGGTCGAGGGCAAGAGCTCGCTGGGTCGGCTCGGTCTCCTCACCCACGCCACCGCGGGTTTCGTCGACCCGGGGTTCACCGGCCACGTCACGCTCGAGCTGTCCAACGTCGCGACGCTGCCGATCGTGCTGCACCCGGGCATGAAGATCGGTCAGCTGTGCTTCTTCCAGCTCAGCTCGCCCTCCGAGCACCCCTACGGCTCGGCGGTCCGCGGCAGCCACTACCAGGGCCAGCGCGGGCCGACGGCGAGCCGATCCTTCGCCAACTTCCACCGCACGCCGGTGACGGGCTGACCCGAGGGCGTCATGGAGCACGAGGTCGGTCGCGCACACGCCCGCGCGACGATGACGGCCTTCGTGGCTGCGGCTGTGCTGGCGCTGCCCCAGCCCGGACCGTCCGGTGGGGAGCCCGCTCCCACCCTGCCGGCCGCGCAGCACGCTGCGGCGGCGAGGCCCGAGCCCGTCGCGATCGCACCGCCCCCGACGACTCCGGGGTGCGGCGCGGCCGCCGGCGCGGCCCAGGGGACCGTCGGTGGGGTCCTCCTCGACCTCGCCCGCGTCATGTGCAGTCCCCTCGGTCCGGCGGCCGGCCTGCCCCCGACCACCCTGGAGGCGCAGGAACCGGAGCGGCTCTACGCGCTCGTCGACGCCGACCATGCGGTGCGCCCGGCGCGGTACGCGCCCGAGGACCTCGTGCCCCTCGCGGGCGGACCCTACGAGGCGCGCGAGGAGGTGGCCGAGCACCTGGACCTGCTGCTGGCCGCCGCGGCCGAGGAGGGGCGCACCCGGCTGGTGGTCCAGTCCGGCTTCCGGTCCTACGCGGACCAGGCGGGCAGCCACGAGGACTGGGTGCGTCGCGTCGGTGCCGACCGGGCGGCGAAGGTCTCCGCGCCCGCCGGGCACAGCGAGCACCAGCTGGGCCTGGCCGTGGACCTGACCGGACCCTGCGGCTTCGCGTGCACGGGGGACACCCCGGAGGAGCGCTGGGTGGCCGCCAACGCGCACCGCTTCGGCTTCCTCGTGCGCTACCCCGAGGGCGGGGAGAAGGTCACCGGCTACGCCTACGAGCCGTGGCACCTGCGCTACGTCGGCCCGCGCGCGGCCTGGGGCATGCACCTGCGCGGCGAGGCCTACTGGGAGCGCTTCGCCGGCATCGCGCTGGAGTCCGCGGAGGGCCTGCCGGGCTAGCTAGCCTGCGCGCGTGCTGGCTCAGGGGACCGGCTCGGGCGCCGGGGTCTCCTCCTCGACGGGCTCCGGCTCCTGCCCGCGCCGGACCGCGGCGAGCAGCATCTGCGCGACGTCGACGACCTCGATCTCCTCGCGGGCGCCCTCCGACTGCTTCTCGGTCAGCCCGTCGGAGAGCATGACCCGGCAGAACGGGCAGCCGATCGCGATCCGGTCGGCGCCGGTCGCGATGGCCTCCTCGGTGCGGTTGAGGTTGATGCGGGTGCCGAGCTTCTCCTCCATCCACATGCGGGCGCCGCCGGCGCCGCAGCAGAAGGACTTCTCGCCGTGCCGCGGCATCTCGCGCATCTCCACCCCGGGCAGCGCGCCGAGCAGCTCGCGCGGCGGCGCGTAGACCTGGTTGTGCCGGCCCAGGTAGCACGGGTCGTGGTAGGTCACGGTGGCGGCCGTCGAGGCGACCCCGCTGGTGTCTGCCTGGTCGGGCCGGTGCACCGGCGTGAGGCGCTTCTCGCGCACCAGCCGGTTGAGCAGCTGCGTGTGGTGGACGACCTCGAACTGGCCGCCGACCTGCGGATACTCGTTCTTGATGGTGTTGAAGCAGTGCGCGCAGGTGACCACGATCTTGGTGGCGTTGACCTCCTTGAGCACCTCGACGTTCTGCATCGCGAGCATCTGGAAGAGGAACTCGTTGCCCGCCCGCCGGGCCGGGTCGCCGGTGCAGGTCTCCCCGTCGCCGAGGACCGCGAAGGACACCCCCGCGGTGTGCAGGAGCTCGGCGACCGCCCGGGTGGTCTTCTTGGCGCGGTCCTCGAACGCCCCGGCGCAGCCGACCCAGAACAGGTAGTCCACCTCCGCCAGGTCCTCGACGTCGGCGCCGGCCATCGGGATCTCGAAGGGCAGGTCCTTGGCCCAGTCCATCCGCAGGCGGGCGTTCATGCCCCACGGGTTGCCCTTGTTCTCGAGGTTCTTGAACAGCCCGCCCAGCTCGGTCGGGAAGGCCGACTCGATCAGGGTCTGGTAGCGGCGCATGTCCACGATCCGGTCCACGTGCTCGATGTCCACCGGGCACTGCTCCACGCAGGCGCCGCAGGTGGTGCAGGACCAGATGACGTCGGGGTCGATGACCGCGCCGCCGCTGGGGACCGTGGGGTCGCCCTCGGTGGCGCCGACGAGCTCACGCTGGGCCTCGGCGACCGCGGAGGTGGGTATGCCGTGCAGCTGGTCGGGCCGCGGTCCGTCGCCGAGCCCGGCGAAGACGGTCGCGGCCGCCTCGCGGTGCTCCTCGTCGGCGAGCAGCCACGGCGCCTTGGCGTGGTGGTGGTTGCGCAGGTTGAGCACCATCATCTTGGGCGACAGCGGCTTGTCGGTGTTCCACGCCGGGCACTGCTCCTGGCAGCGGCCGCACTCGGTGCAGGTGGAGAAGTCGAGCAGACCCTTCCAGGTGAAGTCCTCGACCATGCCGGCGCCCAGCGCGGCGTCCTCGTCGAGGTCCTCGATCGCCTCGAAGTCGACCGGCTCGCCGCCGACCGCGATCGGCTGCAGCTCGGCCAGGCTGGTCCGGCCGTCGGCGTGCCGCTTGAACCAGATGTTGAAGAAGGCCAGGAAGCGGTGCCAGGCGATGCCCATGGTCGGCACCAGCGCGATGGTGAGCATCCAGGTCATCGAGATGACGATCTTGACCAGCGCGACCACGACGATGCCGGTCCCCAGCGCACCGACCGACAGCCCGGAGAAGAGGCCACCGACCCAGGCGGTGAGCGGGAAGTGCGCGAGGGTGGCCCAGGTGGCCCCCTCCGCCCTGCCGAGCGCGTACTCCATACCGCGCAGGAGCACGATGCAGATGCCCACGCCCAGGATGACCAGCTCGACGAAGTAGGCCTCCCAGAAGGTCGACCCCCAGAAGCGGGAGCGGCGGCCCTCGCCGCGCGGGTGCCGCAGCTGGCGGACGACGATGAGGACCAGGATGCCGAGCACCGCGGCCCAGCCGAAGACCTCGGCGACCCACTCGTAGGGCGGCCAGTGGCCGATGAGCGGGAGCGCGAACTCCGGGTCGAAGAGCTGGCCGTAGGCGGTGACGAGGGTGAGCACGAGCAGGCCGAAGCTGACCATCACGAACCAGTGCGCGACCGCCACGACCGGCTTGCGGGCCATCCGGGTGTGCCCGAGGAACTCCCGCAGGAGGGTGACGGTCCGGGCGCCGGGCTCGTCGGTGCGACCGGCCTCGGGCTGGCCGAGCCGGAATTTCGTCACCAGACCGGCGATCGTGCGCACGAAGAGCGCGACCGCGGCCAGGGTGAGGAGGCCCGCGACGACGATGGCGATGACCTGCAGCGTTCCGACGTCCATAACGGCAGGGTAGTGGTCCGGTGCGACAGACGTCGACCACGGGTGCGGTGACTGATGGAATAACGCGGTGTTGCACGATGTATAACCGAGACGCTGTCCCCTCCTGTCCCCGACGAAAGGTTCCACCCGTGGCCGTCTACGACGACATCACCCAGACGATCGGCCGGACCCCGCTGGTCCGCCTCAACCGCCTCACCGAGGGCCTGCCCGAGGGCACGCGCGTGCTCGCCAAGCTCGAGTCCGGCAACCCGGCGAGCTCGGTCAAGGACCGCATCGGCGCCGCCATCATCGACGCCGCGGTCGCCAGCGGTGAGCTCAAGCCCGGCGGCACGATCGTCGAGGGCACCTCGGGCAACACCGGCATCGCGCTGGCGATGGTCGGTGCGGCCCGCGGCTACCGCGTGGTGCTGGCCATGCCGGACACGATGAGCAAGGAGCGCCGCGCGCTGCTGCGCGCCTACGGCGCCGAGCTGGTCCTCACGCCGGGGTCGGAGGGTATGAAGGGTGCCGTCGCCAGGGCGGAGGAGATCGCCGCCGCCGAGGGCGCCGTGCGCGCCCGGCAGTTCGCCAACCCGGCCAACGTGCAGATCCACCACGACACCACCGGCCCGGAGATCTGGGAGGACACCGGCGGCGACGTCGACGTCTTCGTCGTCGGGATCGGCACCGGCGGCACCCTGACCGGTGCGGGCGGCTACCTGAAGGAGCAGAAGCCCGACCTGCACCTGGTCGCGGTCGAGCCCTCCGACAGCCCGATCCTGGCCGGCGGCCAGCCCGGCCCGCACAAGATCCAGGGGCTGGGCGCCAACTTCGTCCCGGAGATCCTCGACACCGAGCTCTACGATGAGGTCATCGGCGCCGGACTCGAGGACTCCGTGAGCACCGCTCGCGGCCTGGCCACCCGGGAGGGCATCCTCACCGGCATCTCGGCCGGCGCCAACGTCTGGGCCGCTCTCCAGGTCGCGCGCCGACCCGAGATGGCGGGCAAGACCGTCGTGGTGGTCGTGCCCGACTTCGGCGAGCGCTACCTGTCCACCGTCCTCTTCGAGGGGCTGACCGACTGATGACGCTCCTGCCCGCGGCGCGCCGGAAGGCGACCGACGCGCTCGGCCGCCTCGTCGGCGGCGTCCGGGAGGACCTCGACGCCGCCGTGGCGCGCGACCCCGCGACCAGCAGCCGGCTGGAGATGGCGCTGGCCTCTCCCGGGCTGCACGCGATCTGGACGCACCGCCTCTCGCACGCGATGTGGCGCTCCGGCGCCCGGCTGCCCGCCCGCCTGCTCTCGCAGGTGGCCCGGGCCGCCACAGGCGTGGAGATCCATCCCGGCGCGCAGATCGGTCGGCGATTCTTCATCGACCACGGCATGGGCGTGGTCATCGGCGAGACCGCCGAGGTCGGAGACGACGTGATGCTCTACCACGGGGTCACGCTGGGCGGCCGCTCCCTGGACCCGGTCAAGCGGCACCCGACGCTGGGCGACGGTGTCACGGTCGGCGCGGGTGCCAAGGTCCTGGGCAACATCGTGCTGGGGCACGGCGCGCAGGTGGGTGCCAACGCGGTCGTCACCAAGGACGTGCCGTCGATGGCGGTCGCGACCGGCATCCCGGCCAAGGTTCGCCGGCCCGAGGGCGACGCCGACCCGGAGGCCACGCTCTACGACGACCCGGCCATCTGGATCTAGCGCCCCCGGACGCACGACGTCCCGGCCCGGGACTGGCCCGGGCCGGGACGTCGTCAGTGGCCTGCGGTCAGGCCTGGGCGTCGCTGTCCGGACGGAAGGCGTCCGTCGGGCCGAGCTTGTCCTTGTCCACCTGCGGACCGGTCGCCGGGTCGTAGGACCCGGTGGCGTTCTGGTAGGTGCCGTCGGCGTCCAGGGTCTCGTGCCCGGTCACCTTGTTCTTGACCTCGTCGACCCTGGCCTTGGCCTGCTCGCCGAGGGTGTGGGCCACCTCCGGCGCCTTGGCCTTGGCCTCCTCCACCTTGGTCTGGACGCGCGGGTCGGTCCACAGCTTGTTGGCCTGGTCGGCGATCTGGTCGTAGCGCTCGCGACCGGCGCGCGACCCGAGGACGTAACCGATCCCCGCGCCGATGAGCAGCCAGAACTTGTTCATTGGTGACTCCTTCCGTGGGTCAGCTTTCCCCACGACAGTACAAGGAGGAGGGCCGGCGGTCACCCCGGAACGACGCGCGGAGGGTGTGGGATTCGAACCCACGGAGGTCTCCCTCGGGCGCTTTCAAGGCGCCTGCACTCGGCCACTATGCGAACCCTCCGGGCACCGGCGTGGACCGCCGGTGTCGTCCCCGATCATCGCACGGTGCGCACCGCGAGCCGCGGCCGCGTGCCCGACATACCGTCGCGGCCAGTTTGCTGCTACCGTTGTCCCCGGTTGACGTTGCATTTCCTTGGCAGTGAAGGACACCGACCCACCGAGTGCCCCGATCCCGGGGTGCGCAGGTGGCGGCGGAGAGCACGACCCCGGGTCAGCCCGGGTCGCTGGGGGGTTCACCGCTCACCGTTCCTCCGTGCAGCTGCACGGA
>QEUR01000337.1 GCA_003577095.1 Acidobacteriota bacterium | reverse complement strand
ATCGAGAAGGCCGCCTCGCGGATCCGCGAGCTGGTCCCCGAGGCGCGGGTGGAGACCGCGCACGGGCAGATGGGCGAGCACCGCCTGGAGCAGGTGGTCGTCGACTTCTGGGAGCGGCGCTTCGACGTGCTGGTCTGCACCACGATCGTGGAGACCGGCCTGGACATCTCCAACGCCAACACCCTCATCGTCGAGCGGGCCGACCAGCTGGGCCTTTCCCAGCTGCACCAGCTGCGCGGCCGGGTGGGCCGCGGGCGCGAGCGGGCCTACGCCTACTTCCTCTACCCGCCGGAGAAGCCGCTGACCGAGACGGCCGTCGACCGGCTCCAGACGATCGCGGCCAACACCGACCTCGGCTCCGGCATCGCCGTGGCGATGAAGGACCTGGAGATCCGCGGCGCCGGCAACCTGCTCGGCGGCGAGCAGTCCGGCCACATCGAGGGCGTCGGCTTCGACCTCTACGTGCGCATGGTCGGCGAGGCGGTGGCCCGGTTCAAGGGCGAGGCCGAGGAGGCGCCGGCCGAGGTCAAGATCGAGCTGCCGGTCGACGCGCACCTGCCGCACGACTACGTGCCGGGGGAGCGGCTGCGCCTGGAGGCCTACCGCAAGCTGGCGCAGGTCAAGGACGAGAACGAGCTGGCCGGGATCCGCGAGGAGCTCGTCGACCGCTACGGCGAGCCGCCGGCCCCCGTGCAGACCCTCCTTGAGGTGGCGCGCCTGCGGACGGTCGCCCGGGCCGCCGGCGTCAGCGACATCGGCGTCCAGGGCAAGATGATCCGCTTCGCGCCGGTGGAGGGCCTGCGGGAGAGCCAGCAGCTGCGCCTCAACCGGCTCTACCCCGGGACGATCATCAAGGCGGCCGTGCGCCAGATCCTCGTGCCCGCGCCGACGACCGCGCGCGTCGGCGGCAAGCCGCTGCGCGACGGCGCCGTCCTGGAGTGGGCCTCCCAGCTGCTGAAGGCCGTGCTGCTCGACGACATCGCGGCGGCCGCGGGCAGCAGCCGGGACTGACGGACGGGCCGGTCGTCAGGAGCGGGCGAGCGCGTCCAGGGCCTCGTCGATCGGGGCGTCGCCGTTGTTGAACTGCACCGTGCGGCCGTGCAGGTCCTCGCGCTCCACGACCGCGGCGGCGACCCTGGCCACGTCGTCGCGGCTCACCTGCCCGCCCTCCACGTCGGTGCCGGGCAGCGCGACCTCGATCCGGCCCGTCGGCGGGTCGAGCGTGAGGCCGCTCGGGCCGAGGATGACCCAGTCCAGCGTGCTGGCACGCAGGTGCTCGTCGGCCGCTGCCTTGGCGTCGGCGTAGGGGAAGAACGAGTTGTCCTCCGGCACGCCGTGGTCGGGACCGGCGCCGAAGTAGGACACCATGACGTAGCGGTCCACGCCCGCGCGGGTCGCGGCGTTCATCGACCTGATGGCCGCGTCCCGGTCGACCGCGTAGGTCCGTTCCGGGTCCCCGCCGCCGGCTCCCGCCGACCACACGACCAGGTCGTGCCCGGCGAGCAGGTCGGTGAGGGCGTCCGTGTCGAGCTGCTCCACGTCGGCCACGACCGGCAGTGCGCCGGTGCTGGCCACCTCCTCGGCGTGCTCCGGGTTGCGGATGATGGCGTCGACCTCGTGCCCGGCCTCGCGCAGCAGCGGGCTGAGCCTGAGAGCGACCTTGCCGTGTCCTCCGATGATGGCGATACGCATGTCAGAGACAGCACCGGCGCGCCGCCCGGCATTCCCCGTCCGCCGCCGGCCCCCGCCCGCACCTGGGAGAAGCCGGGCAGGCCGCCGTGCGATGATGGCGCGCGTGAAGCGATCGCGTCTCATCCCAGCCCTCGCCCTGACGGCCGCCCTCACGCTGGCCGGGTGCTCGACCGGCGGCTCTGGCACGGGCGTCACCGTGGACGGCACCTCATACTCGATGGCCGACCTGCACGAGGCAACCACCCAGCTCAACGAGGCCTTCGGCCAGCAGTCCGGGCAGCAGCTCGGCGCCCAGCAGGTC
>QEUR01000034.1 GCA_003577095.1 Acidobacteriota bacterium | reverse complement strand
GGTCCGGCGGCGCTGCCCCCGGTGGCCCTGTCCCCGCCCCGCAGCCGGGCGAGCCCGTCGGCCGCCCGCCGCCGGAACTGCGAGACACCGCGGCTTCCCCGTCTCCACGTGCGCGACAGGGCCCGCCCGATCTCCTTCCTGTTGTCGTAGACGGTGTTGCCGATGGTCCACAGCTGGTAGGCGGCGGCGGCCCCGAGGCCCACCGTCGCCGCCGCCGGCGCCGCGACGACGACGGCTCCGATCGTCCCCACGACCGCCGCCCCCGCCAGGACGCGAGTGGTGCCGCCCCGCCAGCCGGAGTAGCCGCCGCCGTCGATGGTGTCCGGCACCGCGTCGACGAGCACCATGACGGGCGCCCTCCTGCTGACGACCTCGGCGGCTGGGCCGATCCTGGGCGCCTTGGCGAACAACCTCCAGCGCGGGTCCTTGAGCCGGTCCAGTCCCTTGGTGACGCGCTGCTGCACCTGGTGGAGGGTGCGCTCGCCGGCGCGGCCCCGCATCCGCCGCAGGCGTCTGGTGGTCGACACCGAGGTGCCGAGGGCGCTCCCGGCCCCGGCGAGCTGGACCACGTCCTCCCCCGCACCCCAGAGCGTGAACAGGTCGGCCAGCTCCTGGGGCAGCGCGGCACGGATCCGGTCCAGGGCCGCGCTGACGGCCCCCTGCACCTGCTCGAAGCGGTCCTGGGCCTGGGCGACCAGGCTCTCGTGCCAGCGCTGGGAGGAACCGAGCTCCTCCAGGAGGGCGGCCCGGCGCGCGGCGGCCACCGGGTCGGTCGGGGCGCCCGCCGCGACGAGCCTGGCCCGTTCCAGCGCGGCCTCCTCGGCCAGCCGCGCATGGTGCCGCACCAGCGCACCCTCCTCGCGGGCCGCGACCGCCACCCGCGAGACGCCCTCGGCGACCTCCTCCATCCGCGGCGTGACCGCGCGCACGAGGTCGGCCGCCTCGCTGCGGCGGGCGCCCTGCGCGGTGGCCGCCAGACCGCTCCAGTCCGCCACCGTCGGCGTCCACACCCGGGTGGCGACCGTGTCGAGCTCGGCGGCGAGCTGCCGCAGGGTGCGCGCGGTGCTCTCGAGCGCGTCGGGGTCGCAGGCGAGGACGCTGCTCATCGCGGCCCCGGACCCTCGGCCGGTCCGTCCCAGGAGGCGGTCAGCGCCTCCTCGGTCGCGGCGTAGTCGTCTCCGGCGCGCGCGGTCAGCAGTCCCAGTCGCTCGACCACCTCCGCGCACGCCGCGAGCGCCCTGCCCAGCTCACGGCCGGTGCCGTCCACCGCCCCGGCCAGGCCCGGCGCGGCCAGCGCCGCGGAGGCGCCGAGCCCGGCCAGCCTGGCGGACAGGGTGTCCAGCGTGCCCGCCGTCCCGGCGAGCCGCCGGGCACCGGCGTCCAGCATGGCCGGGTCCACCTGCACCGCACGCCCCATCGCCTGGCCTCCCTCCCGCGCCGGTCCCCTGTGGCTCCGGCCCTCGGCAGCAGGATAGGAAGAACGCCCGCTCCGGCCCCCGAGTTATCCACAGGTAGACGCGTCGCCTCCGGCGGCCGGAACGGGGCTGTGTCCGCGCACGAGCCACTCCGGCGAGCGGGTCGGGCACGCCGGACGGCTACCGCTCGCCGCGCAGCACCGGCTCCAGCAGGTCGAGCACCCCGCGGTCCTCGATGGTCGAGGGGATCTGCGGCTCCTGGCCGTCGGCCATCTGCCGCATCGTCTTGCGCAGGATCTTGCCCGAACGGGTCTTGGGCAGCGCCTCGACGACGTCCACCCGGCGCAGCGCGGCCACCGGACCGACCTCGTCGCGGACCCGCTGCACCAGCTCGGCCTCCAGGGCCGCGGTGGCCTGCGCGTCGAGCTCCACGCCGGCCTTGAGCACGACGAGCGCCCGCGGGACCTGTCCCTTGAGCGCGTCCTGCACGCCGATGACCGCGCACTCGGCCACCGACGGGTGGCCGGCGAGCGCCTCCTCCAGCGAGCCGGTCGACAGCCGGTGCCCGGCGACGTTGAGGACATCGTCGGTGCGGCCCATCACGTAGAGGTAGCCGTCCTCGTCCATGAAGCCGCCGTCACCGGTGAGGTAGTAGCCCTCGTAGGCGGACAGGTAGGAGGAGACGTAGCGCTCGTCGTCCTCCCACAGCGTCGGCAGCGTCCCGGGCGGGAGCGGCAGCCGGATGCAGATCGCGCCCTCGGTCCCGGGCGGCACCTGCTCGCCGCGCTCGTCGAGCACCTGCACGTCGTAGCCGACCGTCGGCAGGGTCGGGCTGCCCGGCTTGATGTCGAACAGGGCGATCCCGACCGGGTTGGTGGCGATCGGCCATCCGGTCTCGGTCTGCCACCAGTTGTCGACGACGGGGATCCCCAGGCGGTCGGTGGCCCACTGCCAGGTGTCCGGGTCGAGCCGCTCCCCCGCCAGGAAGAGCGTGCGCAGCGAGGACAGGTCGTGCCGGGCGATGAACTCGCCCTGCGGGTCCTGCTTCTTGACGGCCCGGATCGCGGTGGGGGCCGAGAACATCGCGACGACGTCGTGCTCCTCCACGATCCGCCAGTAGGTGCCGGCGTCGGGCGTCCCGACCGGCTTCCCCTCGAACAGGACGGTGGTCGCTCCGGTGAGCAGCGGCGCGTAGACGATGTAGGAGTGGCCCACCACCCAGCCGACGTCCGAGGCGCAGAACCACGTCTCCCCCGGCTGCACGCCGAACAGGTTGGTCATCGACCACCGCAGCGCGACGGCATACCCCCCGCTGTCGCGGACGATGCCCTTGGGCCGGCCCGTGGTGCCGGAGGTGTAGAGCACGTAGAGCGGGTCGGTCGCCCCGACGGGCACGCATTCGGCGGCATCAGCGCGGCCCAGTCCAGGTCGCGCTCCCCCATCTCGGCCTCGAGCTGCTCGCGCTGGACGATCACGCAGTGGTCCGGCTTGTGCTCCGAGCGGCGCACCGCCTCGTCCAGCATCGGCTTGTAGGCGACCACGCGGGAGGGCTCGACGCCGCACGAGGCGGAGACGACGACCTTCGGGCGCGCGTCCTCGATCCGGGCCGCCAGCTCGGCGGGTGCGAAGCCGCCGAAGACCACCGAGTGCACCGCCCCGATCCGGGCGCAGGCGAGCATCGCCACCACGGCCTCGGGGATCATCGGCAGGTAGATCACGACCCGGTCGCCCTTGCCGACGCCCAGGTCGCGCAGCACGCCGGCGAAGCGCGCCACCAGGTCGAGCAGCTCGGCGTAGGTGTAGGTCCGGCTCGTCCCGGTGACCGGGCTGTCGTAGACGAGCGCGGGCTGGTCGGCGCGCCCGTGCACCACGTGCCGGTCCAGGGCGTTGTAGCAGACGTTGAGGCTCCCGTCGGGGAACCAGCGGTAGAACGGCGGCCGCCCGTCGTCGAGCACCTGGCGCGGCGCCCTGATCCAGTCCACGAGGCCGGCGGCCTCGCCCCAGAAGCCGGCCGGGTCGGCCACGCTCGCGGCGACCGTGTCGCGGTAGCCCTGTCTCGCGTCGTCGCTCATGACCCCAGTCAACACCGTCGGGGCGACCCGCGTCCCGAGGGAGAGGGTGCACGTCGGCGGACGGGCGGCCCGCGTCGACGGGCGGCCGGGGCGCCGCGCCGGGCAGCTGCATAGGGTTCGGGGGTATGGAGCACAGCCAGCGACCGGTCAGCGCCCGGGTCTCCTCGGTGCCGGTCGGGGGACGCTCGTTGCCGGAGGTCCGCTACCACCGGGCGCAGTCCGTCTCGGCCGGGCCGCCCCGCGAGGTCGAGGACCAGGCGACGTGGGAGCGGCTGCTGCGCGCCCCCGAGCCGCTGCACGCCCTCCGGCTGCAGGGCCTGGACCTCACCGTCCACCGCGACCTGCTGCTGGCCCGGGAGGACCTCAGCGACATCGTCGTGCTCGGCGGCCGGCTCGACCGGGAGGTCGAGGAGCACCTGCGCGAGCACCGGACGATCATCTTCCCTGCCGCCCCCCGCGCCCCCGTGGACCCGTACCGGGCCCGGCTGTACACGCCCCAGGAGCTCTACGCCGGTCTGGAGGAGGACGGGTACGCCTCGACCGTGGACGCGCGGGCGTACCGCTGGTTCGAGGACGCCGAGGTCCGTCACGACGCCTACGTCACGGCGCTGCGGGCCATCCACGACGACGCGATGTCCGACGCGCTCAGCTCGGTGGTCGAGGACCGTCGGGTGGTGGGGGTGATGGGCGGGCACGCCCTGCGGCGCGGGTCGGACGGATTCGCCGCGGCCGCGCTGCTGGGGCACCGGGTCGCCGCCTCGGGCGCCGTCGTCGTCACCGGCGGCGGGCCGGGCGCGATGGAGGCGGCCAACCTCGGTGCGTGGGCCCCGGACGAGGTCGTGCTGGAGGAGGCGCTCGGCCAGCTCGCCCGGGTCCCGGACTTCGCCCCGGACATCGGGGCCTGGGCCGCGCCGGCGCTGGCCCTGCGGCGCGACGCGCCCGGCCAGTGGCCCGGCCGGCTGCGCAGCCTGGGCATCCCGACCTGGTACTACGGCCACGAGCCGCCGAACGCCTTCGCCCAGCTGGTCGCCAAGTTCTTCTCCAACGCGCTGCGCGAGGACCTGCTCCTCGCGCACTCCCGTGAGGGGCTCGTCGTGCTCCCGGGCGCGGCCGGGACCGTGCAGGAGATCTTCCAGATGGCCACGCGGCTCTACTACGAGGTCGACGCGACCGACCGGCCGCTGACACCGGTCGTCCTCGTCGGCCGCCGGCACTGGACCGAGGAGCTGCCGGTGTGGACCCTGCTGCAGGCTCTCGGCGAGGACCGGCGGATGCGCGGGGCGCTCCACCTCGTGGACACGGTCGACGAGGCCGCGGCGCTGGTCGCCGGGGAGTGAGCCCCAGCAGCGCCGCTGCGGACCGGACCTGTCCTCCACCCGGCCCCGGGGTGGTGACCTCCGTCGGTCGCCGGGTCTAGCGTCGGGAGCACACGGCACATCCCTCACCACGGAGGCGGCACCATGACCGACCCACCCTGGGAGCCCCCGCTCGCCGGCACCGACGCCGAGCACCTGACCGGCACCCTGGAACGGCTGCGCGCCACCTTCCGGTGGAAGGCCGACGGCCTGGACGTCGAGCAGCTGCGCGCCCGCCCCCTCGCCAGCTCCGCGCTCAGCGTCGGCGGGCTGCTCAAGCACCTGGCGGTCTGCGAGGACGACGTCTTCGCCTGGCGGATCCTGGGCCGGCGGCCCGAGACCTGGTCGACGGTCCCCGAGGACGACGTCGCCCGCTGGCAGTTCACCGTCGACCCGGACGAGACCGCCGAGGACGTCTACACGATCTGGGCCGAAGCGGTCGGCCGGTCGCGGGAGCGGCTCGCCGGCATCGTGGCCGACGGCGGCCTGGACGGACCGGGCCACCTCGAGTTCGAGGGCGCCCGGCCGAGCGTGCGCCGGCACCTGCACGACCTCGTCGAGGAGTACGGCCGGCACACCGGTCACATGGACCTGCTGCGCGAGGCGATCGACGGCCGGGTCGGGGAGGACCCGCCGCCGGACTGGCCGATGGTCCCCTGACCCCGCGCGTGCCCGTCAGGCGGTGACGGCGGCGAGCTGGCCGCAGGCGCCGTCGATCTCCGAGCCGCGCGTGTCCCGCACGGTGGTCGGTATGCCGTGCGCCCGCAGCCGCTCGACGAACTGCTGCTCCACGCCCCGGCGCGAGGCGGTCCACCTCGACCCCGGGGTGGGGTTGAGCGGGATCGGGTTGACGTGCACCCAGCCGCGTCCGCGGGCGTTGAGCTTCTCCCCCAGCAGGTCCGCGCGCCAGGCGTGGTCGTTGATGTCCCGGATGAGGGCGTACTCGATCGAGACGCGCCGGCCGGTCGCGTCGAAGTAGCGACGCGCGGCGTCGAGAGCCTCGTCGACCTTCCAGCGGGTGTTGATCGGCACCAGCTCGTCGCGCAGCTCGTCGTCGGGCGCGTGCAGGCTCAGCGCGAGCGTGACGGGGACGCCCTCCCCGGCCAGCTTGTCGATCGCCGGGACGAGCCCCACCGTCGACATCGTGACGCCCCGGGCCGACATGCCCAGGCCGGCCGGCGAGGGGTCGACCAGCCGGTGGATCGCCCCGACCGCCTGCTTGTAGTTGGCCAGCGCCTCCCCCATCCCCATGAAGACGACGTTGCTCACCCGCAGCGCCTGCTCGACCGACGCCTCGGTCTCGTGCCCGTGCTCCACCGCCGTGCCCGGGCCCAGGTCGCCGTGGCGCATCGCCCGCGCGGCGGCCACCACCTGCTCGACGATCTCGGCGGTCGACAGGTTGCGGGTCAGGCCCTGCTGGCCGGTGGCGCAGAAGGGGCAGTTCATCCCGCAGCCGGCCTGGCTGGAGATGCACATCGTCACCCGACCCGGGTAGCGCATGAGGACGGACTCGACCATCGCCCCGTCGTGCAGCCGGTGCACCTGCTTGAGGGTGGCGCCCTCGTCCGCCGAGAGCGTGCGCACCGGCGTCAGCAGCGGCGGCAGCAGGGTGGAGACCAGCTCCTCGCGCCCCTCCTTGGGCAGGTCGGTCATCTGCCCGGGGTCGGTGGTGAGCCGCTCGAAGTAGTGCCGGGAGACCTGGTCGGCGCGGAAGCCGGGCACGCCGAGCTCCTTGGCCCAGGCCTTGCGGCCGGCGGTGTCGAGGTCGGCCAGGTGCGTCGGCGGCTTGCCCCGGCGGGGCGCGCTGAAGGTCAGCCGGCCGGGCTCGGGCCGGGCTGCGGTCGGGGTCGGCAGGTCGGTGGTCATCCCCACCAGTGTCCCATCCCCCGCGGCCGCGACCGACATCTCAGACGAACAGGTGCATCAGGGCCCAGCAGACCGGCGCGGTGACCAGCAGCGAGTCGAGGCGGTCCATCACGCCGCCGTGGCCGGGCAGCAGGCTGCCCATGTCCTTGATCCCGATGTCCCGCTTGATCGCCGACTCGGCCAGGTCGCCGACGGTGGCGAAGCAGGCGGCCACCGCCCCGAGCAGCAGCCCGGCCCACCAGGGGCCGTCCAGCAGCAGGACCACCGCGAGCACCCCGATCAGCGCGCTGGTGCCGACCGATCCCGCGAAGCCCTCCCAGGACTTCTTCGGCGACAGCGAGGGGGCCATGGGGGTGCGCCCGAGGAGGACGCCCACGGCATACCCCCCGGTGTCGCTGGCGACCGTCACCAGGACGTACGTGAGCACGCGGAGGGGACCGTGGTCCTCCACCAGCATCAGGGAGGTGATCGCCGCGAGCAGCGGCACGTAGGCGACGATGAAGACGCCCCCGGCGACGTCGCGCAGCGCACCCTGGGCGCTGCCGACCGAGCGCCACAGCAGGACGAGCGCGGCGGCGGCGACGAAGCTGACCGCGAGGCCGCGGGTGCCGTCGACGTAGGCCAGGGGCACCAGGGCGGCGCCCAGCAGCATCGGCACCAGCGGCGGGCGGAGACGGGCGACGCGCAGCGCCTGGTCCAGCTCCCAGACGCCGATGGCCGCCACCGCCGTGACCAGGACGACGAACAGCGGCGGGTAGAGCAGGAGGCTGCCGATGACCAGCCCGATGAGCAGCAGGCCGACGCCGATGGCCGCGGGCAGGTTGCGGCCGGCGCGGCCTGGCCTGCGCGGCGCGGGCGCGGCGGAGCCCCTGGCCCGGTGCTCGCGGCGGGTCCGGGGCGCGTCCCCCTGGGTCTCGGGCATGTCGGTCGCCGGCGTCGTCCGCGAGGTATGGGGTGTGCTCACCTCAGACCTCGAGCAGCTCGGCCTCCTTGCCCTTGAGGATGTCGTCGACGACGTCGACGTGCCTGCGGGTGAGCGCCTCGAGCTCCTTCTCGGCGCGGGTCCCCTCGTCCTCGCCGACCTCGCCGTCCTTGACCGCCCTGTCGATGGCGTCCTTGGCCTGGCGCCGCATGTGGCGGATGGTCACCCGCGCCTCCTCGCCCTTGCTGTGGGCGAGCTTGATGTACTCCTTGCGGCGCTCCTCGGTCAGCTGGGGGATGACGATACGGATCGCGTTGCCGTCGTTGCTGGGGTTGGCCCCCATGTCGGAGTCCCGCAGGGCCTTCTCGATCGAGGTCATGGCGCCCTTGTCGTAGGGGGTGATCAGCAGCGTGCGGGCGTCCTGGACGGTGAACGAGGCCAGCTGCTGCAGCGGCGTCGGCGCCCCGTAGTAGTCCACCAGGATCTTGGCGAACATCCCCGGGTGGGCCCGGCCGGTGCGGATCGAGGACATGTCCTCGCGCGCCACCTCCAGGGCCTTCTCCATCTTCTCCTCGGCCTCCATGAGGGCCATCTCGATGACCTCGGACATCGCTCGCTCCTTCGTCGCGTCGTGCGTGGTAGGGCGGGCCTCAGCCCGCGGTGACCAGTGTCCCGATCTTCTCACCCTTGATCGCCCGGGTGATCGCGTCCTCGCCGTCGATGCCGAAGACGAGCATCGGCAGCCCGTTGTCCATGCACAGGCTGAAGGCCGCCGCGTCGACCACGCGCAGGTTGCCGGACAGCGCCTCGGAGAAGGTCAGCCGGTCGAGCCGGACGGCCGACTCGTCGGTCCGCGGGTCGGCGGTGTAGACGCCGTCGACCCCGTGCTTGCTCATCAGGACCGCGTCGCACTGGATCTCCAGGGCGCGCTGGGCCGAGACGGTGTCGGTGGAGAAGTAGGGCATCCCGGCCCCGGCGCCGAAGATCACCACCCGGCCCTTCTCCAGGTGGCGGATGGCGCGGCGCGGGATGTAGGGCTCGGCCACCTGGCCCATCGTGATCGCGGTCTGGACGCGGGTGTCCACGCCCTCCTTCTCCAGGAAGTCCTGCAGGGCCAGGCAGTTCATGACGGTGCCCAGCATGCCCATGTAGTCGGCGCGGGCCCGCTCCATCCCGCGCTGCTGGAGCTGGGCGCCGCGGAAGAAGTTGCCGCCGCCCATGACGATGGCGACCTGCACGCCGGCCCGCTGGCCCGCGGCGATCTGCCGGGCGATCGTGCGGACCACGTCCGGGTCCAGGCCCACCTTGCCGCCGCCGAAGGCCTCGCCGGAGAGCTTGAGCAAGACCCGCCGCGCGGTGTGCGGCTCGTGGGTGGCCGGCGGCGAGGTCGGGGTGGGGACGGACGCGGGCGTCGTCATGCGGAAGAACCTCCGGGAAGGGGTGCGTGGGCGGTCGATCGATCCTGCCACACCGCCCCGGTGGGCGGCACCCGCGGCCGCCCGGGGCATCATGGGCGGGTGACCCAGGAGCGCGTGGCGACCGAGCTCGTCGCCGTCGTGACCGCCGTGGTGGACGACCGTCCGGTCGTCCTCACGGCCCGCGACGGCCAGCGGCTGCCGGCCGGGCCGCTGCACGACGACCACCGCTCGATGCAGGCCGGCCTGAGCGCCTGGGTGGAGCAGCAGACGGGGCACCGGCTGGGCTACGTGGAGCAGCTCTACACCTTCGCCGACCCGGACCGGTCGCGCTCCGGCGGCAGGGTCGTCTCGGTCTCCTACCTCGGCCTGACCTTCCTGGAGGGCACTCCAGGGTCCGAGTGGCGGGACTGGTACTCCTACTTCCCCTGGGAGGACCACCGGCCCGGGGCGGACGGACCCGCCCTCGTGGCCGACGTCCTGGCGCCGCGCCTGCACGAGTGGGCCTCGGCCGCCGACGACCCCGACGAGCAGGCCCGGAGAGCGCTGCGGACGGCCGTCTGCCTCGGCCTGCAGGGGCGCGGGTGGTCCCCGGAGCTGGTCCTGCAGCGCTACGAGCTGATGTACGAGGCCGGCCTGCTCCCGGAGGCGGGGACGCGCGGGCCCGGGGCCGTGCCGGGCGTGCGGATGGACGGGGACCACCGGCGCATCCTGTCCACCGGCCTCGCGCGGCTGCGGGCGAAGATCCAGTACCACCCGGTCGTCTTCGAGCTGGTGCCCGACAGCTTCACCCTTGGCCAGCTGCAGTCCGCCGTGGAGGCGCTGGCCGGGCAGGCGCTGCACAAGCAGAACTTCCGTCGGCTGGTGACCCAGCAGGACCTCGTCGAGCCCACGGGCGGCACCGAGGGCCGGACCGGCGGTCGGCCGGCGCGGCTCTACCGCTTCCGGCGCGAGGTGCTCGACGAGCGGCAGGTGGCCGGCACCAAGCTGCCCCGGCCGCGCTGACGACGGAGGGCCCGTCGCAGCCAGCTGCTGCGGCGGGCCCTCACGGGTCGGACCGGGCGTGCGTCAGACGCCGACCTTGAACCGGGCGAACCCGGTGACCTCGGCGCCGGCCTCCTTGGCGAACGGCTGGTCGAGCAGCACGTTCTCCTTGAAGAAGCCGTTGACGCGGCCCTCGACGATCTTGGGCAGCGCCTGCTCGGGCTTGCCCTCCTCGCGGGCGGTCTGCTCGGCGATGCGACGCTCGTTCTCGACGGTCTCGGCGTCGATGTCCTCACGGGTGAGGACCGAGGGGGAGAACGCGGCGACGTGCATCGCGATGTCGCGGGCGACCTGCTCGTCGCCACCGGTGGTGGCCACGAGCACGCCGATCTGCGCCGGCAGGTCGGGCATCGTCTTGTGCAGGTAGGACACGACCTGCTCGCCGGTGACGCGGGCGACCCGACGGACCTCGATCTTCTCGCCGAGGCTGGCGTTGGCGTCGTCCAGGACCTCCTTGACGGTGCGGCCGTCCAGCTCGGAGGCCAGGAGGGCCTCGGCGTCGGCGGCCTCGACCGCGACGGCCTGGGCCAGGACCTTGTCGGCCAGCTCGCCGAACTTGGGGTTCTTGGCCACGAAGTCCGTCTCGCAGTTGATCTCGACCATCGTGCCGACGCCACCGTCGACCTGGGTGCGGACCAGGCCGTTGGAGGCCGAGCGGCCCTCGCGCTTGGTCACGCCCTTGAGGCCCTTGACCCGCAGGATCTCGGTGGCCTTGGCCAGGTCGCCGTCGGCCTCGTCGAGGGCCTTCTTGACGTCCATCATGCCGGCGCCGGTGTTCTCGCGCAGGGTCTTGATGTCAGCGGCGGTGTAGTTCGCCATGGGTGCTGTCTCGCTCCTTCTGGAGGTAGGTGTGCGTCGCGGGGGTCAGGACTGCGGGGTGTCGGTGGCGGGAGCCTGCTCGGCGACCGCCTCCTGGGCCTCGGCCTGGGTGGCCTGCTCGGCCGGGGCCTCGGCCGTGGCGTCGGCCGGGGCGTCGGTCGCGGCGGCGGTCTCCTCGCCGGCCAGCAGCTCGCGCTCCCACTCGGCCATCGGCTCGCTCTCGGCGGTCTCGCCGTCGGTGGAGCCGCCGCCGGAGCGGGCCATGAGACCGTCGGCGACCGCGTCGGCCACGACGCGCGTCAGCAGCGTGACCGAGCGGATCGCGTCGTCGTTGCCCGGGATCTTGTAGTCGACCTCGTCGGGGTCGCAGTTCGTGTCGAGGATGGCCACGACCGGCAGGCCGAGCTTGCGCGCCTCGGTGACCGCCAGGTGCTCCTTCTTGGTGTCGACGACCCAGACGGCCGAGGGCACCTTCTGCATGTCGCGGATGCCGCCGAGCTCCTTCTGGAGCTTGTCGAACTCGCGGCGCATCATCAGGAGCTCCTTCTTCGTGCGGCCGCTGCCGGCCACGTCGTCGAAGTCGACCTCCTCGAGCTCCTTCATGCGCGCCAGGCGCTTGGAGACCGTCTGGAAGTTGGTGAGCATGCCGCCCAGCCAGCGGTGGTTCACGTAGGGCATCCCCACCCGGGTGGCCTGCTCGGCGATCGCCTCCTGCGCCTGCTTCTTGGTGCCGACGAACAGGATCGTGCCGCCGTGGGCGACGGTCTGCTTGACGAAGTCGTAGGCCTCGTTGAGGTAGGTCAGCGACTGCTGCAGGTCGATGATGTAGATGCCGTTGCGCTCGGTCATGATGAAGCGCTTCATCTTGGGGTTCCAGCGACGGGTCTGGTGCCCGAAGTGGACGCCGCTCTCCAGGAGCTGGCGCATGGTGACGACGGCCATGCCGTGGTCTCGCTTTCTGTTGCAGGTGCAGTTGGGTCCTGGCCCGGGGACGTCCCCCACCCGGCACCTGTCGGGGCCGGGACCGCGGAGAGCGTCGTCGAGCGTCTCGACCACGCCCGGGCGCGAATTCGCGTGGGCACCTCGTCCAGGACAGGCCGGGGCGGGGCACACCACACGTGCGTCCCATTCTACGGCAGCGGCGCCTCCCGGCCGAATCCCGCCCCGGTGCTCTCGCTACGGTGGCGGGATGACCTCACCGCTCGTCGCCCGCATGCAGCCCTTCGGCACCACGGTCTTCGCCGAGATGACGCAGCGGGCGTTGCGCTTCGACGCGGTCAACCTCGGTCAGGGCTTCCCCGACACCGACGGCCCGGCCGAGATGGCCGAGGTCGCCGCGCGCGGCCTGCGCGAGGGGCTCAACCAGTACGCGCCCGCCCGCGGCCTGCCGGTGCTGCGCGAGGCGGTGGCCGAGCACCAGCAGCGGTTCTACGGCATACCCCTGGACCCGGAGACCGAGGTCCTGGTGACCGTGGGAGCGACCGAGGCGATCGCCGCCAGCCTGCTGGCGCTGGTCGAGCCGGGCGACGAGGTCGTGGTGATTGAGCCCTACTACGACTCCTACGCCGCGTGTGTGGGGATGGCCGGCGGGGTGCTGCGCACCGTCCCCCTGCGCTTCCCGGACCTCGCGCTGGACGTCGCCGCGCTGCGCGCCGCGGTCACGGACCGCACGCGCGTCCTGCTGCTCAACACGCCGCACAACCCGACCGGCAAGGTCTTCTCCCGCGAGGAGCTGGAGGAGGTCGCCAGGGTCGCCCTCGAGCACGACCTGGTGGTGGTCTCCGACGAGGTCTACGAGCACCTGGTCTTCGACGGCCTGCAGCACGTGCCGGTGGCGACCCTGCCGGGCATGGCCGGGCGGACGCTCACCATCTCCTCGGTCGGCAAGACGTTCTCCTTCACCGGGTGGAAGACCGGCTGGGTCAGCGGCCCCGCCGAGCTGGTGGACGCGGTCGCGGCGGTCAAGCAGTTCCTCACCTTCGTGGGCGTCTCGCACGTGCAGCCGGCCGCCGCGCACGGGCTGCGGATGCCCGACGACTTCTTCGCCGGGCTCGCGGTCGACCTCCAGGCCAAGCGGGACGTGCTGGTGGAGGCGCTGACCGACGTCGGCGTGCCGGTCTCGCCGTGCCAGGGCACCTACTTCGTCATCGCCGACTTCGCGCCGCACGGCGTCACCGACGCGGTCGACTTCTGCCGCCGGCTGCCGGAGGAGGTGGGCGTGGTGGGGGTGCCCGTGTCCGTCTTCGTGCAGGACCCGGCCCCGGTCGCCTCGCTGGTCCGCTTCGCCTTCTGCAAGAAGGAGGAGGTCCTGCGGGAGGCGGCGCGCCGCCTCCACGGGCTGGTGCGGGCATGACAGCCTGAGCGGCATGCCGTCCGCTCCCCTCACCTGGCGCCCCGCGCCTCTCGCGCGGGTGCGCTCCTGGCTCGGCGACTGGCTGGTGGTGGCCGTCTGGCTCGGGGTGCTCGCCCTGGTCGGCCTCGTGGTCCGGCCGCTGCTCGGCGGCGGGTCGCCGGCCGCCCCGGCGGCGAGGCAGCTGCTGGTCGCGGACGTGCTGATCACGCTGGCCACGGTCGTGCCCTTCGTCGTCTACCTGTCGCTGACGGAGGCCTCCCGCATGCGCGCGACGCTGGGCAAGCGCTGGGCGGGGCTGGTCGTCGCGGACGAGTCCGGAGGACCGGCCGGCACGGGCCAGGTCTGGCTGCGCAACGTCGTCAAGGCGCTGCCCTGGGAGGTGGCGCACCTGGGCGTGAGCCGGGCCATCTTCGAGGTGCAGACGGTCGCGGCCGTCTCGCTGACCGTGCTGTCCCTGGTGCTCCTGGCCCTGTGCGCGGCCCCTGCGCTCGTCGGCGGGCGCGGGCTGCACGACCGGATGGCGGGCACCCGGGTGGAACGCGCCTCCTGGGACGGCGCGCAGGAGGCCGTGCGGTGACCGGCGACACCGAGGCGCTGGCCGCGTTCGAGCAGCACCTGCTGGTCGAGAAGGGTCGCTCCGCCAACACCGCGAGGGCCTACCTCGGCGACCTGCGCTCGCTGCTGGCCCACCTGGACGAGCAGGGCGTGGGCGGGCTCGGCGACGTCCGGCTGGCCGACCTGCGCAGCTGGCTCGCCGCCCAGGGCGACGCCGGGGCGACCAGGGCGACGGTCTCGCGCCGGGCCGCCGCGGCACGCACCTTCTTCCGCTGGGCGGTGCGCACCGGCCGGCTCCCGCAGGACCCCTCGGTCCGGCTCGTGGCCCCCGGCCGGGACAAGCACCTGCCCGGGGTCCTGCGCCGGCGCCAGGCCGGGGAGCTGATGGAGCTGGCCGCCGTGGCCTCCGACGACGCCGACCCGGTGGCGGTGCGCGACCGGGCCGCGATCGAGCTGCTCTACGCCTCGGGCATGCGCGTCGGGGAGCTCACCGGGCTGGACGTCGACGACGTGGACCTGTCCGTCGGCACGGCTCGGGTCCTGGGCAAGGGCGGCAAGGAGCGGATCGTCCCCTTCGGGACGCCGGCCGCCGAGGCGGTCGACGCCTGGCTGCGCACCGCGCGCCCGCAGCTGGTCACCGCCGAGTCCGGCCCCGCGCTCTTCCTGGGCAGGCGGGGACGCCGGGTCGACCAGCGCCAGGTGCGCACCGCGCTGCAGCGCCTCCTGGAGCACCTGCCCGACGCTCCGCACCTCGGCCCCCACGGGCTGCGGCACAGCGCCGCCACCCACCTGCTCGAGGGCGGCGCGGACCTGCGCACCGTGCAGGAGCTGCTGGGGCACAGCAGCCTGGCGACGACGCAGATCTACACGCACGTGTCGGTGGACCGCCTGCGCGCGGCCTACCAGCAGGCCCACCCCCGCGCCTGAGACCCACGAGCAAGCCCACTCCGCGCCCGAGCCTCCGCCGCCGCACCCCCGGCCACCCACGTACCACCGGTCACACCGGACCCACCCAGCCGCCTGCCGCGCCCTCTTGTCGAGGGAAACCGCGCTCCGCGCGGGTTCCTCCGCGCGCGAAGAACGGTTTCCCTCCACAAGAGGCGACCAGCCCGCGGAGCGAGCGACCCTCAGCCCTGGTGCCGGCTCTCGGCGAGGGCCGCGAGCCGGTCGAGAGACGCGCGCAGCCGCTCCGGCGTGGTGGAGCGTGCGCGTTCCATCCGCTGCGGGTCGTTCAGCCGTGACCAGTCGTAGGTCTGGGTGACGCGGCACGTCCCGTCCGCGACCGGCTCGACCTGCCAGCGCCACAGGTGGCCCGGCTGAGGCGAGCCCACCTCCGCCGGGCGCCACGCGAGCAGCCTGCCCTCCTCGAACTCGACCACGTGGTTCTCCCGGAGCGCCCCGCTGGTGAGCTCGGTGAGGAAGACGTCGCCGACCGCCCGCACCCGCTGGCCCTCGGCGCTGGCCCTGAGGTTGTCGTTGCCGTCCCACTCGGGCTGCCGCGCGGGGTCGGCGACCAGCTCGTAGACCTCCGCCGCCGGGGCGGCCACCTCGCGGGTGACGGAGACGACGCGGGGAGCGTCGTGGCTGGCCGGGTTCGCGTCGTCCGTCATGGAGCACATGCAACCATCACTCGCCCGCCGGCGCCACGGGCAGCAGCGACAGGACGACCGGCCGCAGCAGCGGCTCGGGGTCGACGTAGTGGTGTCGGCCCCGCCGGGCGCCCAGGTGCAGGCAGTCCTGCAGGACGCAGTGGCCGCCCTCGTCGAGCCGTCCGAGCCGGTCCCCGCGCGCGACACGGGTCCCGCGCGCGACCCGGTCCGTCACCGGCTGGTAGGTGCTCCGCAGCCCGCTGGCGTGATCCACGGAGACCACGCCGACCCCGGCCACCACGCCGCTGAAGGCCACGACGCCGGCATCGACGGACAGGACTGGCTCCCCGAGGACGCCGGCCAGGTCGATGCCGCGGTGCCCGGGCAGCCAGCGCCGCTCCGGCGGGTCGTACCGGTGCACCACCTCCGGCTGCCCGGTCAGCGGCCAGCCCCAGGCCGACGTCTCGCGCCGGTCCAGGCCGCCCGCTGCGGGCGGGACCGCGGCTGCGGGACCACGGACGCCGAGCACGGTCGACAACGTGCTGCCGTCCTGGGGTGCGCCGAGTCCTCCGGTGCCCTTCTCGTCGGCGAGGCCGGCGGCGGCACCCGGCCCGGCGAGGAGCGCGCCGGACACCACCCAGGAGACGACCCGCGAGCGCACCTGCTCCCACCTGGTCATCGGCGTCCACCTGCCCTCTTCCACCCGTCGAGCAGGTGCTCGGCCAGACCGAGCTGCTCTAGCTCGGAGAGCGCGACGAGCACCTCGCTCAGGCCCAGTCCCGAGCGGACCATCAGCTCGTCGACGCTGGAGGAGCGCCGCGGGCGGAGCCACTGCCACACCCGCCGGGTCTCCGGCTCGAGGGCGTCCTCCGGCCGCACCTCGCCCCTCTTGACCGGGGCGATGTCCTCGCCGATCCGACCCACGAGGTCGGCCACCTCGGCCGCGTCGGTGACGAGCGTGGCGCCCAGCCGGATCTCCTCGTGGCACCCCGCGGACATCGTGCTCGTCACCGGCCCGGGGACGGCCATCACGTGGCGGTCGAGCTCGCGCGCCTCCCTCGTGGTGCTCCGCGCACCCGAGCGCAGGTTGGCCTCGACCACCACGGTGCCGGGCGTGAGCGCGGCGATGATCCGGTTGCGCGACAGGAAGCGCATGCGGGCGGGCGCACCGCCGGGCGGGGTCTCGCTCACCACGGCGCCGGTCCCGCCGATGGCGACCAGCAGGTCGGTGTTGGCGCGCGGGTAGGGCACGTCGACGCCGCCGGCGAGGACCGCCACGGTGAGGCCGTCGGCGCGCAGCGTCGCCCGGTGCGCGGCGGCGTCGATCCCGTAGGCGGCCCCGGACACCGTCGTGAAGCCCCGCTCGACCAGGCCGTAGGCGATGCGTGCGGTCACCTCGTCGCCGTAGGCGCTGCTCGCCCGGGAGCCGACCATCGCCACGCTGCGAGCCGTCACCTCCGCCAGGTGCTGCGGTCCGCGCACCCACAGGCACCACGGCGGGTGCTCCAGGTCGTCCAGCCGGCTCGGCCACTCCTCGTCGCCCGGCACGAGCACCCGGGCACCGAGGGCGCGGCAGATCTGCGCCTCGTCGACGCCCTGGGCGCTCTGCAACCGGGGGCGGAAGCGGTCCAGGCGGTCGCCCTCGGGGGTCCGGCCGTCACGCACGACGTAGCCGACGAGGTCCACCACGCCGTGCTCGGCGACCAGGGCCTTGACCTTCTCGTCGTAGGGCTCGGCGACGCGCGAGAGGAGCAGGCGTGCCGCGCGCTCGGACGCCGGGGCAACCAGGCCGGTCATGCCGCCTTCACCCCCTCGGCCTCGCGCATGGCGAGGGCGTGTGCGACGTGCGGGTAGCGCGGGGCGTCGACCCCCTCCAGGTCGGCGAGCGTCCACGCCACGCGCAGGCACCTGTCCAGGCCGCGCAGGGTGATCAGCCCGAGGTCGAGCGCCTCGTCCAGGGGCCGGCGGTCACGCGCGGGGAGCCGCCACGGGCCCTCCCTCAGCGCGGACCCAGGCACGTCGGAGTTCAGCGACCAGGGCTGCTCCGCCCAGCGCCGCGCCTGGCGCTCGCGTGCGGCACGGACCCGCTCGGCGACTCGTGCGGACGCCTCGCCCGGACCGGACGTGAGGTCGGCGCGCGCGACCGCGCTGACGGCGACCTTGATGTCCACCCGGTCCAGCAGGGGTCCCGACAGACGGGACAGGTAGCGCTGCCGGTGCAGGGGCGCGCACGAGCACCCGCCGGCGCC
>QEUR01000336.1 GCA_003577095.1 Acidobacteriota bacterium | reverse complement strand
CGAGCCGATCGCTGCCCGGCAGAACGTCACCGGCCATCGAGGTCAGGCGGACTGCGATGCGTTCGCCGGGGGCCTGGACGCGACCGGCCTCGGGGCCCTCCTCGGGGGTATGAAGCTCTTCGGCACCATCCCCCTGGCCCGCCTCCTCGGGGACATCCCGGCCGCGACGCCGGAGATGTTCGCCAAGGGCGACCTGGGCGACGAGGAGCTCGACGCCCTGCGCGACGACCCGGACGCCCGGGTCGAGGTGCCCCTGCTGCGCTCCCGGGTGCTGCGCGACGGCACCGGCCGGCCGAGCGGCGTGCGCACCCGCTTCCTGTGGAAGCCGGTGCTGCGGACCGACCCGGGCCTCTCCCCGCTGCTGGAGGTCGACGGCGCGAGGTTCGTGCTCGACGTGGTCACCACGGTGCTGGCCGACGAGTCCGCGCCGCAGGTGCACGTGCTGGGCGAGCTGCACGGCTTCACCATGGTCTTCGCCGAGGTCGCCGAACTGCGCTTCGGGGCGCTGCGCTTCGAGACCCTGCCCGGCCGCAAGCCGGACGTCACCGCCGAGGGCGTCACGCTGACCTTCGTCGGGGCGCTGGAGTTCGTCAACACCCTGCGCGACCTGCTGCCCTCCGACGGGTTCAGCGACCCGCCGGCCGTGACCGTCGACGAGGAGGGCATCAGCGCCGGCTTCGGCCTGGCCGTGCCGACGATCGGGGTCGGCGTCTTCTCCCTGCAGAACCTCGCCCTGTCGGCCTCGCTGTCGGTGCCCTTCGTCGGGCGGGCCGCCGGGCTGCGCTTCGCGCTCTCCGAGCGGCACCACCCGTCACCCTCTTCGGCGGCGGCGGGTTCTTCGCCCTCGGCGTCAGCGCCAACGGGGTCGAGGAGATCGAGGCCTCCATCGAGTTCGGCGGCAACGTCAGCCTCGACATCGGCGTGGCCAGCGGCGGGGTCTACGTGATGGCCGGCGTCTACTTCGGGATGACCGCGCAGGTCACCCAGCTCACCGGCTACCTGCGGATGGGCGGGCACCTGTCGGTGCTCGGCCTGATCTGCGTGACGCTCGAGTTCTACCTGGCCTTCACCTGGCGGGACAAGGGCGGCGGGCGCAGCGAGATCTGGGGGCAGGCCTCGCTGACCGTCGGCGTGGAGGTGGCCTTCTTCTCCACCAGCGTGACCCTGTCGGTGGAGCGGCGCTTTGCCGGCGCCTCCGGCGACCCGACCCTGGAGCAGGTCATGGACGAGGACGACTGGGAGGCCTACTGCCTCGCCTACGCGCAGGACCCGTCGTGAGCGCGGAGCAGAAGCTGCAGTGGATCGCCCTGCCGCACGGCACGACGCCGGAGGGCCTGCCCCGCCTGGCCGCCTTCGTCGCGCCGCGGCTGCGCAGCGACGGCAACCGGCTGGCCGACCTGCCGGACCTGCTGGACTGGCCCGGCCACGTCGCAGCCGCGACCTGGCGCGTCGAGGTGGACGGCACCCCGCATGCCGCCCGCGTCCTCGGACCGCCGCCCGAGGCCGACCTGTGGGCCGCGCTCTTCCCGCCGGACACGCTGCTGACGCCCTTCCGGTTCGCCGACCACGCCGACCGGCCGCTGGTCACCTACGGGGTGCAGGCGGTCCTGGCCGACCTGCGACGGGTCTACGCGACCACCGCGGTGCACGCCGACGAGCTGGTGCCGCTGCGGCGCGGCGAGGCCCCGGACGGGCGGCGCGGCCACGAGCGCCCCCTCGGGCTCGACGACCTGCTCGGCCCCTTCCTGCGGACGCTGAACGGCCCCCTGGGCGAGGCGCGCACCACCGAGGACCGCAAGGACCTCGTCGCCGGGCTGCTCGCTGACGCCCGCGCCCGGGCCGCCGCCGCCAGGCCGGGCTCCGGGCACGGTCTCGCCGCCCCGGACGAGCCGATGCCACCCGGCACGTGGAGCGAGCACGAGCGCGCGCTGCTCTTCCACACCCGGCCCGAGAAGGAGCCGGTGGACCTGCCCGGGGACGGCACGGCATACCGCGACCGGGTGGACCTGCACCAGATGATCGGCGCGCTGGGCGACCACCCCGAGCTGCTGCGCAGGCTCGGCCTCGTCGTCGACCTCGTCCTCGACGAGGGGCTGCCCCGCGCCACCGTGGACGCGCCCGGGTGGGTGGCGGTCGTCCCGACTCTGCCCGCGCCGGTCGGCGACGACGGCGTGGTGCGGACGCAGCTGAGCCACCTGACGGCCTACGTCCACGACGACGTGCCGGACGACGACCCCGACCACGGGACGGTCTTCGTCGCCGCGCGCGCCGTGCCCGACCCGCTCGGTCCCGCCGGCGGCGTCCCGACCGGACTGGCGCCGGTGCCGGGGACCGCGTTCGCGCTGAACCAGGTCGACGTCGACGGCGCCCTGCTCAAGACCCTCAACCTCGCCGCCACCGTCACCCGGGCCGCCTCGCCGCCGGGCGAGCGACCGATCGACCAGCCGGACGCCGGCGGGCTGCCGGCGCTGCGGACCGCGGGCCTCGGCCTGGTCCACACCGGCCGGGCGGGGGCGCTGCAGCAGCACTTCGTGCGGGCCCTCGAGCACGACACCCTCGCGGGGCTGGACGAGGTGACCGAGCTGCACGCCGAGGACCTCGTGCGCGGCCACCGCCTCGACGTCCTCGACGCGAGCGCCGGGGGCGGCTGGCGGTCGCTGCACGCGCGGGTGCTGACCGCCGGCGTGGAGCGTCTCGCCCGGTCGCTCGAGCCGATGCCGGGCGAGGGCTTCCTCACCGTCTCCCTGGCCGGCGCCCCGGTGCCGGCGGGGGGCAAGCCCGACCCGGACTCCGAGCTCTACGTGCCCGAGGTGCTGGCC
>QEUR01000033.1 GCA_003577095.1 Acidobacteriota bacterium | reverse complement strand
CTGCGGTGGGTGCTCGGCCCGCTGCCGACGTCCACGGCCGTCTCGGCGGCGGCGGCCGAGCTGGCCCGGGCGCTCTACGGCGTCGCGCCGCTCGTCGTGCCCAACGCCCTGGACGTCGCCGCCCACGCGCGGCCGACCCCGGCTCCCGAGCGGCCCACCGGCGTGCACGAGGGTGCGCCGACGGTGCTCTTCCTCGGCCGCCGGGACGAACCCCGCAAGGGTCTGGAGGTGCTGGCCGCCGCCCTGCCGGAGCTGCGCCGGCGCGTGCCCGGCGTGCAGGTGGTGCTCGCCGGTCCGGGGCGGACCCGGGTGGCGGGCGCGGTGGACCTCGGCGCGGTGGACGGCCCCACCAAGCTGGCGCTGCTGCATACCTGCGACGTGCTGGTGGCGCCGCACACCGGGCGGGAGAGCTTCGGGATCGTGCTCGCCGAGGCGATGGCGGCCGGGACGCCGGTGGTCGCCTCGGCGCTGCCGGCCTTCGCCGAGGTGGTCGGTGACGCGGGCCTCCTGATCCCCGTCGGCGACCCCGGTGCGCTGGCGCGTGCGCTCGCCCGGGTCCTCACCGACCGGCTGCTGGCCGCAGACCTGAGGGCGGGCGGTCCGCGCCGCGCGAGCCGGTGGGACTGGGCGCAGGTCGTGTCGTGCTGGGAGCAGGTCTACGACCGCGCGTGCCGAGCATCCTGGCCACCCTCGTAGACTGGGAGGGTGCCGTACCGCGCGGCATCCCCGTCCGACCCGGCACCCAGCCGTCCCACCCGTCGCGCGCGCCCCGCGAGGCGCGCGGAGCACCGTCCTTGAGAGGCACCGATGAGCGAGCCCACCACGTCCAGCACCGGCACCACCCGCGTCAAGCGCGGCATGGCCGACATGCTCAAGGGCGGCGTCATCATGGACGTCGTCACCCCCGAGCAGGCCAAGATCGCCGAGGACGCCGGCGCGGTGGCCGTCATGGCGCTCGAGCGCGTCCCCGCCGACATCCGGGCGCAGGGCGGCGTCTCCCGGATGAGCGACCCGGACATGATCGACGGGATCATCGAGGCGGTCTCCATCCCGGTGATGGCCAAGGCCCGGATCGGCCACTTCGTCGAGGCCCAGGTGCTGCAGAGCCTCGGCGTGGACTACGTGGACGAGTCCGAGGTGCTCACCCCGGCCGACTACGCCAACCACATCGACAAGTGGGCCTTCACCGTGCCCTTCGTGTGCGGCGCCACCAACCTCGGCGAGGCGCTGCGCCGGATCACCGAGGGGGCGGCGATGATCCGCTCCAAGGGCGAGGCCGGCACCGGCGACGTGTCCAACGCCACCACACACATGCGCTCCATCCGCGCCGAGATCAAGCGGCTCACCTCGATGGCCGAGGACGAGCTCTACGTGGCCGCCAAGGAGCTGCAGGCCCCCTACGACCTGGTCAAGGAGATCGCCGAGACCGGCAAGCTCCCCGTGGTCCTGTTCACCGCAGGCGGCATCGCCACCCCCGCCGACGCGGCGATGATGATGCAGCTCGGTGCCGAGGGCGTCTTCGTCGGCTCGGGCATCTTCAAGTCCGGCAACCCGGCGGAGCGGGCGGCCGCGATCGTCAAGGCCACGACCTTCTTCGACGACCCCGACACGATCGCGCAGGTCTCCCGCGGCCTGGGCGAGGCGATGGTCGGCATCAACGTCGACGACATCCCGGTGCCGCACCGCCTGGCCGAGCGGGGCTGGTGACCACGCAGCCGGAGCCGAGCGGCAGGGCGCTCCTCGTCGGCGTCCTCGCCGTCCAGGGTGACGTGCGCGAGCACGTCGCGGCGCTGGAGCGCTGCGGAGCCACCGTGCGCCGGGTACGGCGCCCGGAGGAGCTCGACGGCCTGGACGGCCTCGTCGTGCCGGGCGGGGAGTCGACCACGATCGACCGGCTCTCCCGCATCTTCGGGCTGCACGAGCCGGTGCGTGCCCTGGTGGCCGGCGGCCTGCCCGTCTACGGCTCGTGCGCGGGCATGATCCAGCTCGCCGACCGGATCCTGGACGGCCACGCCGAGCAGCAGACCTTCGGCGGGATCGACATGACCGTGCGCCGCAACGCCTTCGGGCGCCAGGTGGACTCGTTCGAGGCCGACCTGGTGGTGCCGGCGCTGCGGGAGCCGCAGCGCCCCTTCCCGGCGGTCTTCATCCGGGCGCCCCTCGTGGAGGAGCACAGCCCCGGGGTCGAGGTGGTGGCGCGGGTCGGGGAGGCCGTCGTGGCGGTCCGCCAGGGCAACCTGCTGGCCACCTCCTTCCACCCCGAGGTCAGCGGCGACGACCGGGTCCACCAGCTCTTCCTGGACCTCTGCCGCGAGCACCGGGGAGCGGCGGCGGAGCAGGTGCCGACGGCGTCCTGAACGGGCGCCCACCCGCGCCTAGTAGCATCGGAGGTCGTCCCTGACGACAGAACCAGCGAGAAGGAGAGCGGATGGCCGGCCACTCCAAGTGGGCGACGACGAAGCACAAGAAGGCGGTCATCGACGCCAAGCGCGGAAAGCTCTTCGCCAAGCTGATCAAGAACATCGAGGTCGCCGCGCGGACCGGCGGAGGTGACCCGGCGGGCAACCCGACGCTGTTCGACGCCATCCAGAAGGCGAAGAAGTCCTCGGTCCCCAACGACAACATCGACCGCGCGGTCAAGCGCGGCTCCGGCGCCGAGGCCGGGGGCGCCAGCTACGAGTCGCTGGTCTACGAGGGCTACGCGCCCGGCGGCGTGGCGCTCTACATCGAGTGCCTGACCGACAACAAGAACCGCGCCGTCATGGAGGTCCGGACCGCGCTGACGCGCAACGGCGGCACCATGGCCGACAGCGGCTCGGTGGCCTACCTCTTCGACCGCAAGGGCCAGGTCGTGGTCCCCAAGGAGCAGGAGTCGGGCCCGCTCACCGAGGACACGCTCCTGGAGGTCGTGCTCGAGGCGGGCGCCGAGGACGTCCAGGACCTGGGGGACGCCTTCGAGGTGATCTCCGAGGCCGGTGACGTCGTGGCGGTGCGCAGCGCCCTTCAGGAGGCCGGGCTGGACTACGACTCGGCCGAGGCCACCTTCGTGCCGAGCATGGAGGTCACCGTGGACGACGCCGAGGGTGCCCGCAAGGTGATGCGGGTCGTCGAGGCCCTGGAGGACTGCGACGACGTGCAGAACGTCTACTCCAACGCCGACATCCCCGACGAGGTCCTCGAGGAGCTCGAGGAGGACTGAGGCCGCGCCCGAGCGTGTCGCGGCCGGGGGAGGTCGCCGGCGTGGTCTAGCGTGGGGTGCGAACACCTGTCCGTACCGCGCGCCGCGCGGGCCGCGTCCCCACGGGGCCGGGGTGAGGCCCAACCAGGAGGTCGAACGTGCGCGTCCTCGGCGTCGACCCCGGACTGACCCGGTGCGGCCTGGGCGTCGTCGAGGGCCTGCCCGGCCGACGGCTGCGGATGGTCGCGGTCGGCGTGGTGCGCACGCCGGTGGACCAGGAGCCCCAGGACCGGCTGCTCTCGGTTCAGACCGAGATCGACCAGTGGCTGGCCGACTGGCGGCCGGACGCGGTGGCGGTGGAGCGGGTCTTCGCCAAGGCCAACATCAAGGGGATCATGGGCACCGCCCAGGCGTCGGCGATCCCGATGCTGGCGGCGGCCCGGCTGGGGCTGGGGCTCGGCCTGCACACCCCCTCGGAGGTCAAGGCCGCCGTCACCGGCAACGGCCGCGCGGACAAGGCGCAGGTCACCAGCATGGTCACGCGCATCCTGGGCCTCGACGTCGCACCGCGCCCCGCCGACGCCGCGGACGCGCTGGCCCTGGCCATCTGCCACCTGTGGCGCAGCGGTGCCGACGACCGGCTGGCCGCCGCGGGCGACGCCACCGGCAACCGCATCCAGCAGGCGGAGCGGCGGGCCCAGGAGGCCGGTCCCAACCGGCTGGCCCAGCTGCACGCGCAGCACCGGGCCGCCACCCGCTCCGCGGCCGCCCGCGCGGGCGGCCGCACGTCCGTCACCACCAGGAGGATCGTCCCGTGATCGCTTCCGTGCGCGGCCCCGTCCGCCACGTCGGCCTGGACCACGTCGTCGTCGAGGTCGGCGGCGTCGGTCTGCTCGTGCACACCACCCCGGCCACCGCGGCCGAGCACCGTCCCGGCCAGGAGGCGGACCTGGAGACGAGCCTGGTGGTGCGCGAGGAGTCGCTCACCCTCTACGGCTTCGGCGGCGCGGACGCCAAGGCGCTCTTCCAGCAGCTGCAGACCGTGTCCGGGGTCGGTCCCCGCCTCGCCCTGGCCATGCTGTCGGTGCACGCCCCCGACGAGGTGCGCAGGGCGCTGGCCCAGGGCGACATCGCCGCACTGACCAAGGTCCCCGGGATCGGCCGCAAGTCGGCCGAGCGGCTGGTGCTCGAGCTCAAGGACAAGATCCTGGCCACGGGCACGGCCGCGGCCGAGCTGGCCCCGGCACCGGGCGCCGGCGTCGTCGGGGCCGTGCAGGGCCAGGTCCGCGAGGCCCTCGAGGGCCTGGGCTGGTCGGCCAAGCAGGCCGGCGACGCCGTCTCCGCCGTGACCGGCCGCCCCGACGGTCCCACCGAGGTCTCCGAGATCCTCCGCGCCGCCCTGCGGGAGCTGGGCAGATGAGCCTCGAGGACGGCACCTACCGGGAGGAGGGTCTGCGGGAGGCGGACGGCTCCCGCGAGATCGGGACGGAGGAGCCGCTGGAGCAGGTCGCCGGCCGCGTCGTGGACGCCGGGTCCAGCGACGAGGAGCGACGTGTCGAGGCCGCCCTGCGACCGCGCCGGCTGGCGGACTTCCCCGGGCAGCGCCGGGTGCGCGACCAGCTCGGCCTGGTCCTGGAGGCGGCGCGGCGGCGCGGCTCGCCGCCCGACCACGTGCTGCTCTCCGGACCGCCCGGCCTGGGCAAGACGACGCTGGCCCTGATCATCGCCGGCGAGATGGAGCAGCCGATCCGGATCACCTCCGGCCCGGCGATCCAGCACGCCGGCGACCTGGCGGCGGTGCTGTCCTCGCTCGTGGAGGGCGAGGTGCTCTTCCTCGACGAGATCCACCGGATGTCCCGGCCGGCGGAGGAGATGCTCTACCTGGCGATGGAGGACTTCCGCGTCGACGTCATCGTCGGGAAGGGACCTGGCGCCACCGCGATCCCGCTGGAGCTGCCGCCGTTCACCGTCGTGGGCGCCACGACCCGTGCCGGGCTGCTGCCGGCGCCCCTGCGCGACCGCTTCGGCTTCACCGGGCACCTCGACTACTACGACACGGACGACCTGGTCACCATCCTGACCCGCAACGCCGACCTGCTCGGCATCGAGGCCGACGTCCCCGGCATCGAGCAGATCGCCTCCCGCTCCCGCGGCACCCCCCGCATCGCCAACCGCCTGCTCCGCCGGGTCCGCGACTGGGCGCAGGTCCACGGGGACGCCCGGGTCGACGAGCCGGCCGCCCGCGCCGCGCTCGAGCTCTTCGACGTCGACGCCCTCGGCCTGGACCGGCTCGACCGCGCGGTGCTGGAGGCCCTGTGCACCCGGTTCGGCGGCGGACCGGTCGGCCTGTCCACCCTGGCGGTGGCCGTGGGGGAGGAGCCCGACACGGTGGAGACCGTCGCCGAGCCCTACCTCGTGCGCGAGGGGTTCATGGTCCGCACACCGCGCGGCCGGGCGGCCAGCCCCGCCGCCTGGCAGCACCTCGGCCTGACCGCCCCGCAGGACGCCGGGGCCTACGTCCCGGGCTCGGCCGGCGGGGGACGGCTCTCCGCCGACGGCCAGGACACGCTCCCGCTCGAGCGCGACGAGCCCGGCTCCCGCTGAACGGCGCCGGCACCGCCGGAGGAGGTCGCCCGGGGGACACAGCACCCCGGGTCTTTGGTGCGGCCAGCGGGCTCACCTAGACTGCCCCGGGTGCCTGCGTCGTCGACGGCGCAGGCCGGTGCCCGACGGGCACCCTGTCGCGCTCCATACGTAAAGGTTCCCTCATGACGCCACTGGTCGCCGCCGCTCCCGCCACGGGAGGGGGGACGGGCACGCTGCTGCTGCTCGCGCTCCCGTTCGCGCTGCTGATCTTCCTGATGTACTCGCAGCGGCGGCGGGCCAAGGCCGTCGCGCCCGCGCAGTCCGAGCTCACCGTCGGCCAGCAGGTGATGGCGGCCGCGGGCATCTACGGGACCGTCTCCGCCCTGGAGGGTGACGTCGTCCACCTCGAGGTCGCCCCGGGCGTGGTCGTCCGGGTGGCGCGCCGCGCGATCGTCCCCGACGCCCAGCCCGCCCAGGGCTCCGCGACCCAGACGCCGGGGGACGACGCCTGATGTCGTTCACCACACGGGGGTCGCGCCGCGAGGAGGAGCTGCCCGGCCTCGGGAGCACCACGAACCGGCGCCAGGGCCGCGGAGGCAGCAGCCGCCGACGCCGCCCGTCGCGGCGCAACCCGCGCACCCGCGGGTCCATCCGCACCCTCGTCAGCCTGCTCGTGCTGACGCTCGCCCTCTTCGCCGGTCTGGGCGCGGCCCACCTCTGGGGCAGCCCGAGGGCCCAGCTCACCCCGCAGCTGGGCCTGGACCTCGCCGGCGGGCGTCAGGTGGTCCTGGCGCCCAAGACCGACAGCGGCGCCTCGGTGAGCACCCAGCAGCTCGACCAGGCCATCGACATCATCCGGCGACGCGTCGACGCCTCGGGCACCGCCGAGGCAGAGGTCTCCCGGCTGGGCCAGAACATCTCGGTGGCCATCCCGGGCAACCCGACGCCGGACCAGCTCGAGGCCCTGAGCCGTTCCTCGCAGATGTTCTTCCGTCCGGTGCTGATGGCCCAGCCGGTCCTGCCGGCCGGCGAGCAGCCGCAGCAGCCGCGCGAGCTGCCGCTGCCCTCCGAGCAGCTGCAGGACAAGGTCGACCGGCTCTCGCCGCCGGAGGAGACCGACGCCCCCGACGACGAGGCCACGCCGACCGACGAGAACCGCGGCGGCGAGCGGCTCTCCGCCCAGGGCGCCGACGACGCCGGGCAGACCGCGCCGGCCGGCTCCGACGACGCCTCGCAGACGACCGCCCCCCAGGAGGAGGCGCCGCCGGCGAGCAACCCCTCCGACCTGAGCCAGATCACCCCGGAGCTGCAGCAGCAGTTCCTCGCCGCCACCTGCACCACGGAGCTGTCCGACGAGGCCGCCAACGCGCCGCAGGACGAGCCCCTGGTCGTCTGCAACAGCGAGGGGACCGAGAAGTACATCCTGGGCCCGGCCGAGATCTCCGGCGCCTCGCTCACCGACGCCACCGCCGGGATGGAGCAGGTGCAGGGCGGCGCCGTGACCGGCCGCTGGCAGGTCTCCCTCACCTTCGACGACGAGGGCGGCAAGAAGTTCGCGGAGGTCACCTCCCGGCTGATGGGCTACCCGCAGAACTCGGCCCAGAACCGGTTCGCGATGGTCCTGGACGGCGAGGTCATCTCCGCGCCGACCGTCAACAGCGTCATCCCCAACGGCCAGGCGCAGATCACCGGTGACTTCACCGTCGAGGAGGCGCAGACGCTGGCGAACCAGCTGAAGTTCGGTGCGCTGCCGCTGAGCTTCCAGGTGCAGACCTCCGAGCAGATCAGCCCCACCCTCGGTGGCGAGCAGCTGCGCTGGGGCCTGATCGCCGGAGCCGTCGGGCTGCTGCTGGTCTTCCTCTACATGCTGGTGCAGTACCACGCCCTCGGCTTCGTGGCCATCGCCTCGCTCGTCGTCGCCGGCCTGCTGGCCTACGGCGCGGTGACCCTGCTGGGCTGGGCGATCAACTTCCGGCTGACGATGGCCGGCGTCACCGGTCTGATCGTCTCGATCGGTGTGACGGCCGACAGTTTCATCGTCTACTTCGAACGCATCCGCGACGAGGTGCGCGACGGCCGGCCGCTGCGGTATGCCGTGGACACCGGCTGGGCGCGCGCCCGGCAGACGATCATCATCTCCGACATCGTCAACCTGATCGCCGCCGGCGTGCTCTACGTGCTCTCGGAGGCGGGCGTCAAGGCCTTCGCGTTCACGCTGGGCCTGACCACGATCATGGACCTCGTGGTGGTCATCATGTTCACCCACCCGGTGGTCAGCATCCTGGCCAACACCCCGTTCTTCGGCGAGGGCCGCAGGTGGTCCGGCATGGAGCCCGAGCGCCTGGGCGCCAAGCGGTCCACCTACCTGGGCCGCGGCCAGTTCCGCGACCCCGAGCCGCTCGCCCCCGGGCGCAGACGGCATACCCGCGAGGAACTGGAAGGCGGTGTGGTCTGATGTCACGCTTCAGCCAGTTCGGCAACGACCTGCACTCCGGCAAGAGGTCGTTCAACGTCGTCGGGCGCCGCAACGTCCTCTACCTGGTCTCGCTGGTGCTGCTCGTGCTCGCCGGGGTGGGCGTCTTCGGCAAGGGTCTCAACTTCGGCATCGAGTTCCGCGGCGGCACCGAGCTGCGCGTCTCCTCGGTCCAGGACGTCAGCAACTACGAGCAGCGCGCGCACTCCGTCATGGACGGCACCGTCCCGGGCGAGACCACCACGGTGACGCTCATCGGCGACGACACCGTCCGGATCCAGACCGGGGACATGAGCGAGCAGCAGGCCGAGGCGCTGCGCGCCGGCCTCGGCGAGGAGTTCGACGTGCCGACCGCGTCGGTCACCAGCTCGCTGGTCGGGCCCTCGTGGGGCCAGACGGTGACCCAGCGGGCGGTCATCGCCCTCGGCGTCTTCCTGGCGCTGGTCACCGTGGTGCTCAGCCTCTACTTCCGGACCTGGAAGATGGCGGTCGCCGCGCTCGTCGCGCTGATCCACGACGTCGTCTTCACCATCGGCGCCTACGCCCTGCTGGGCATCGAGATCTCGCCGGCGTCGGTGATCGGCTTCCTGACCATCCTGGGCTACTCGATCTACGACACGATCGTGGTCTTCGACAAGGTTCGCGAGAACACCGCGCAGGCCTTCGACACCCGGCGGATGACCTACGGCGAGGCCGCCAACCTGGCGGTCAACCAGACCTTCGTCCGCTCGATCAACACCTCGATCGTCGCGCTGCTGCCGGTCGCGGTCATCCTGGTCGTGGGCATCACCATCATCGGGCCGGGCACCCTGGTCGACCTGGCCTGGGCGCTGTTCATCGGCATGGCGGTCGGCACCTACTCCTCGATCTTCATCGCCACCCCGCTGCTGGTCCACCTGCGCGAGCGGGAGCCGCTCATCCGCAAGCACGACACGTCGGTGCAGCGGCGCGCGGACCGGGTCGCCCGCCGGGAGGCCCGCCGCGGCGGCACCGTGGTCGAGGACGCCCCGGCTGGCACGGAGGGCGACGAGGAGCTCGCGTCCGAGGACGAGGACGGCGTGCACGTCGCCGTCCCCGCAGGGAGCACGCCGCCGCCGGCGCGCGCGGACGACGGGACCGGGCGCGCCCCTGGCCGCCAGCTGCACCCCTACGCCCAGCGCGGCCCGCGCAACCAGCCGCGGCGCAAGCGGCGCCGGTAGGAAGGGAGCCAGGCGATGACGACCGAGCAGACCCCGCTGGACACCGACCTGCCCGCCGACGTGCTGGCCGGGATGCGCGACATCCCGGACTTCCCGATCAACGGCGTGGTCTTCAAGGACTTCACGCCCATCCTGCTCGACCCGGCGCTGCGCGACCGGATTGTGGAGGACACCGTGCGCCGGCGCCGGGGGAAGGTCGACGTGGTCGCCGGCATCGAGGCCCGCGGCTTCATCATCGGTGCGATGACCGCCCACGCCCTGGGCGTGGGCTTCGTGCCGGTCCGCAAGGAGGGCAAGCTGCCCTCGGCGGTGCACAGCCGCTCCTACGCGCTGGAGTACGGCACGGCGACCCTGGAGATCCACCAGGACGCCGTGTCCAACGGCGAGCGGGTCCTGGTCGTCGACGACGTCCTGGCCACCGGCGGCACGCTGGCCGCGACCTGCGAGCTGATCGAGCGGTGCGGTGCCAGCGTCGAGGCGATCGAGCTGGTGCTCGAGATCGAGGCGCTCGAGGGGCGCCGCCGGCTGGAGGGCCACGACGTCTTCTCGATCGTGCGGGTCTGACCACCCCGGCGCCCCGGGCGCGACTCGGCGTGCGCAGGGCCAGCGCCTATGATCTCGACATGAACGACCCGGCCGCGACGACCCCGCAGCACGCCCGTGCGGGCAGCGGGCTGCGCCCGCGGTGGGCGCGGCTGGGCGGCATCCGGTCCTCGTCCCAGGTCAACCCGGCGCTGGAGCCGCTGCTGCGGTCGGTGCGGGCCACCCACCCCAAGGCCGACCTCGGCCTCATCGAGCGGGCCTACGCCGTGGCCTCCGAGGCCCACGAGGGCCAGCGCCGCAAGAGCGGCGACGCCTACATCACCCACCCGCTCGCGGTCGCCACCATCCTCGCCGAGCTCGGCATGACCCCCTCGACCATCGCGGCGGCGCTGCTGCACGACACCGTGGAGGACACCTCCTACTCGCTGGACCGGCTGCGCAAGGACTTCGGCGAGGAGATCGCCATGCTCGTCGACGGCGTCACCAAGCTGGACAAGGTGACCTACGGCGACGCCGCCCAGGCCGAGACCGTGCGCAAGATGGTCGTGGCGATGGCGCGCGACATCCGGGTGCTGGTCATCAAGCTGGCCGACCGGCTGCACAACGCCCGCACCTGGCGCTACGTCTCGGCCGAGTCGGCCGCGCGCAAGGCGGCGGAGACGCTGGAGATCTACGCCCCGCTAGCCCACCGGCTGGGGATGAACACCATCAAGTGGGAGCTGGAGGACCTGTCCTTCGCCCAGCTCTACCCCAAGGTCTACGACGAGATCGTGCGGATGGTTGCCCAGCGGGCACCGGCGCGCGAGGAGCTGCTGGCCAGGATCCGGGCCGAGATCAGCGAGGAGCTCAAGGCCAACAAGGTGCGGGCCACCGTCACCGGCCGCCCGAAGCACTACTACTCGGTCTACCAGAAGATGATCGTGCGCGGGCACGACTTCGACAAGATCTACGACCTGGTGGGCGTGCGCGTGCTCGTCGACTCGATCCAGGACTGCTACGCGGTGCTCGGCGCCCTGCACAGCCGATGGAACCCGGTGCCGGGGCGGTTCAAGGACTACATCGCGATGCCGAAGTTCAACATGTACCAGTCGTTGCACACGACGGTCATCGGCCCCGAGGGCAAGCCGGTCGAGGTGCAGATCCGCACCCACCAGATGCACCGCCGCGCCGAGTACGGCGTCGCCGCGCACTGGAAGTACAAGGAGCAGGGCCCGGACGGCACCAAGGCGGTCGCCGGCGCCGACGGCGCCCCCGGTGCGCTGGAGGGTATGCAGTGGCTCCGCCAGCTCATCGACTGGCAGCGGGAGACCGCCGACCCGGGGGAGTTCCTCGACTCGCTGCGCTTCGAGATCGCCTCGGCGGAGGTCTACGTGTTCACCCCCGGCGGCGACGTCATCGCGCTGCCGGCCGAGGCCACGCCGGTCGACTTCGCCTACGCCGTGCACACCGAGGTCGGGCACCGGTGCGTCGGCGGCCGGGTCAACGGCAAGCTGGTGCCCCTCGACTCCACGCTGTCCAACGGCGACGTGGTGGAGATCATCACCAGTAAGGCGGCCGACGCGGGGCCGAGCCGCGACTGGCTCACCTTCGTCAAGAGCGGCCGCGCGCGGACCAAGATCCGGCAGTGGTTCACCCGTGAGCGGCGCGAGGAGATGGTCGAGTCCGGCAAGGACCAGATCGCCCGCGTGCTGCGCAAGCAGAACGCACCGCTCCAGCGGCTGATGTCCCAGGACACCCTCGCGGCGGTCGCCGACGACCTCAACTACAAGGACCTGGAGGGCCTCTTCGCCGCGGTCGGCGAGGGCAACGTCTCGGCCCAGCACGTCGTCAAGCAGCTGGTCGCCACGCTGGGCGGCGAGGACGGCGCCGAGGAGGACCTGGCCGAGGCGGTGGCTCCCCCGCGGAGGGGACGCGTTCCGCATACCGACCCCGGGGTGACGGTGGTGGGCACCGACGACGTGTGGGTCAAGCTGGCCAAGTGCTGCACGCCGGTGCCCGGCGACCCGATCATGGGCTTCGTCACGCACGGCAGGGGCGTGTCCGTGCACCGCACCGACTGCACCAACGCCGAGCAGCTCCAGAAGCACCCGGAGCGGATCATCCCGGTCGCGTGGGCGCCGACCTCCTCGAGCCTGTTCATGGTCAACCTGCAGGTGGAGGCGCTGGACCGGCCCCGGCTGCTCTCCGACATCACCCAGGTGCTCTCCGACCAGCACGTGAACATCCTGTCGGCGTCGGTGCAGACGAGCCGGGACCGGGTGGCGCTGAGCAAGTTCACCTTCGAGATGGCGGACCCCTCCCACCTGGACTCGGTCGTCCGGGCGGTGCGCCGGGTACCGGCGGTGCTCGACGCCTACCGGGTCACCGGGACCGCGAGCACCGACCCGCACCGGCGGGGCAGGGAGCGGGCGGCCCGGCGGTCCGAGCCCGCCTGAGGCGCGCGGGGCTCAGGCGGGCGCGAGGAAGGCCGCCAGGGCCGCGGCGTAGGCCGCCTGGTCCAGGGTGCCGCAGATCTCCCGGGTCGAGTGCATGGACAGGACCGGCGCCCCGAAGTCCACCGTCGTGGCCCCCGTCAGCGCCGAGGTCATCGGCCCGACCGTGGAGCCGCAGGGCAGGTCGGAGCGGGTGACGAAGGTCTGCATCGGCACGCCCGCCTGCTCGCAGGCCAGCGCGAAGGCCGCCGCCCCGAGGGAGTCGGTGGCGTAGCGCAGGTTGCTGTTGACCTTGAGCACGGGGCCGCCGTTCATCAGGATCGGGTGCTCCGGCTCGTGCCGCTCGGCGTAGTTGGGGTGGGTGGCGTGCGCCATGTCGCCCGAGGCCACGACCGAGCCGGCCAGCGCGCGCAGGTAGTCCTCGCGGCCGCCGCCGGCCGCGAGGACGACGCGCTCCATCCAGGCCGGCAGGAAGGTCGACTGCGCGCCCCGCTCCGAGGTGCTGCCGACCTCCTCGTGGTCGAAGAGCACGACCATCGGCACCCACGGCTGGGGCGACGGGGCCGCGACCGCCTCGAGCAGCGCGCGCACCGCGGCGTAGCTGGTGGCCAGGTTGTCCAGGCGGCCGGAGGCGATCAGCTCGCCCTCGGTCCCGATCCGGCGCGCGGGGGTCAGGTCGTGGGTCATCGCGTCGTAGCCCAGCAGGTCCTCCGGCGCCACGCCCGCGAGGCCGGCCAGCCAGTCGCGGAACGAGCGGCGCTCCAGGCCAAGGCCCCAGTGCGGCGCCAGGTGCTGCTGGTCGTTGAGCTGCAGGCCCTCGGTGCGCACCGTGCGGTCCAGGTGGATCGCCAGCTGGGAGACGCGCAGCACCGGGTCGTCGGTGCGGAACAGCCGCTGGCCGACACCGCCCGGCGCCGAGGCGTCGCGGACCGCGACCCGCCCGGACAGCCCGAGGTCCCGGTCCAACCAGGAGTTGGTCAGCGCCCCGCCGTAGACCTCCACCCCGAGCATCTGCCAGCCGGCCCGGGTCCAGTCGGGGCGCGGCTTGATCCGCAGGTTGGGGGAGTCGGTGTGGGCACCCACCACGCGGAACGGGGTATGGGGTGCACGCCGGGTGACGACGTCGCTCGCCCAGGCGATGAGCGAGCCGCCGCGGCGCACGACGTAGCGGCCCGGGTCGGTCGGCGTCGGACCGGTCTCGGCCACCTCGGTGAAGCCGCACTCGGCGAGCAGCCGGGCGGCGGCGTCGACCGCGTGGAACGGGGAGGGGGAGGCGTCCAGGTAGTCGCACAGGCCCTCGGCGACCTCCGTCGTCCTGGTGGCCAGGGGCGCGCCGGTGCTCACGAGAGGTTGCCGCGGGCCGAGTCCAGCCACAGCCGCTTGGTGGCCAGCTCGGACTCGAGGGCTTCGGCCGCCTTGTCGTCGCCCGCGGCGCGGGCGGCGGCCAGGTCGGACTCCAGGCCCTGGACCGCGCGCTCGAGCTGGTCGGCCATCGACTGGGCACGGGCGGTCAGCTCGGGGTCGGAGCGGCGCCACTGCTGCTCCTCGAGGTCCCGCACCTTCTGCTCCACGGCGCGCAGCCGGCCCTCGACCCGGCGGATGTCGGCCCGCGGCACCTTGCCCGCGGCGTCCCACCGGTCCTGGATGCGCCGCAGCTCGGCCTTGGCCGACTCCAGGTGCTCCTCGTCGACGGTCAGCGCCTCGGCCTCGGCGAGCAGCTCCTCCTTGACGACGAGGTTCTTGGCGTACTCCGCCTCCTCGGCGGCGACCACCTCGTCCTTGGCGTCGAAGAACGCGTCCTGGGCGGCCTTGAACCGTGCCCACAGCGCGTCGTCCTCGGCGCGCGAGGCACGCCCGGCGCGCTTCCAGTCCTGCATGAGGCGCTTGAAGGCGCCGGCGGTGGGGCCCCAGTCCTTGCTCGTCGACAGCGCCTCCGCCTCGCGGACCAGCTTCTCCTTGATCGCCTTGGCCTCGCCGTGCTGCTCGTCGAGCTGGGCGAACCAGGCCTTGCGCATCTTGTCGAAGGAGGTGCGGGCGTGGCTGAACCGCTTCCACAGGGCGTTCTCGACGTCCTTGTCCAGGCGGGGCCCGGAGCGCTGGTGGCTCTTCCACTCCTCCAGCAGCTCGCGGACGCGGGCGCTGGCCTGCTTCCACTGGACCTTGGCGGGGTCGGTGGCGGCGAGCTGCTCGGCCTCGACGACGAGCTCCTCGCGACGGGCGGCGGCCTCGGCCTTGGCGGCGGCCCGCTGCTCGGCCTCGACCTGGGAGCGGGCGGCGACCGCCTCCTCCAGCGCGGCCACGGTGGCCTCGAGGGCGGCGAGGTCGCCCACCACGTGGGCCTCGCCGATCTGCTCCTTCAGGTGCGCCAGGGACTGGCGGGCGTCGTGCGCCGAGACGTCGGCGCGGGTGAGCCGCTGGGTGAGCAGGTCCGCCGAGGCGGCCAGCTCGTCATACTTGCGGGCGAAGTAGGCCAGCGCCTCCTCGGCGGTGGCGTCCGGGTAGGAGCCGACCTCCCGTTCGGTCCCGTCGGCGAGGATCACCAGCACGGTGCCGTCGTCGGCGACCCGCCCGTGCTTCATCGACTCGCTCGGGTCCGCCGGCG